>NZ_CP065511.1:4775000-5075000 GCF_022811925.1 Cytobacillus oceanisediminis
GAATTTCTCCGCTACCACACCTCATCCCCGCACTTTTCAACGTGCGTGGGTTCGGCCTCCATCCAGTGTTACCTGGACTTCACCCTGGACATGGGTAGATCACCTGGTTTCGGGTCTACGACCACATACTCATTCGCCCTATTCAGACTCGCTTTCGCGCTCCGTCTCTTCAACTTAACCTTGCATGTAATCGTAACTCGCCGGTTCATTCTACAAAGGCACGCTATCACCCATTAACGGGCTCTAACTACTTGTAGGCACACGGTTTCAGGATCTCTTTCACTCCCTTCCGGGGTGCTTTTCACCTTTCCTCACGGTACTGGTTCACTATCGGTCACTAGGAGTATTTAGCCTTGGGAGATGGTCCTCCTGCTTCCGACGGGATTTCTCGTGTCCCGCCGTACTCAGGATCCACTCTGGAGGAACGAAGTTTCAACTACAGGGCTTTTACCTTCTCTGGCCGGCCTTTCCAGACCTGTTCATTTACCTCGTTCCTTTGTAACTCCGTATAGAGTGTCCTAACCCCAGGAGGCAAGCCTCCTGGTTTGGGCTAATCCTGTTTCGCTCCGCTACTCAGGAATCGCGTTTGCTTTCTTCCTCCGGGTACTTAGATGTTTCAGTTCCCGGGTCTGCCTTCAATACCCTATGTATTCAGGTAAAGATCCTATCCCATTACGGATAGGGGTTTCCATTCGGAAATCTCCGGATCAAAGCTTACTTACAGCTCCCGAAGCATATCGGTGTTAGTACCGTCCTTCATCGGCTCCTAGTGCCAAGGCATTCACCGTGCGCCCTTTCTAACTTAACTACTTCGGTCGCTGATCGACTGCGGATCTGCGTCAGCTCTCGCTCCGCTCTCACGTACTGAAGTACGCTCCGGTGCTCACTCGGTCGCTTCCTTGATCTCCTTGCCGCTCATCGTCTTCATGGTTTGTGCTCTTACTTATTTTTAAATAAGAGAAAAAAACTAAGATGGCGATTACTCGGTTATTGCTTCTTCATTAACATTATCTAGTTTTCAAAGAACGAATCTATCATTGAGAGATTGGACTCTCAAAACTAAACGAACAAAACGCGTCACGTTTCATGTAAATATCCTTAGAAAGGAGGTGATCCAGCCGCACCTTCCGATACGGCTACCTTGTTACGACTTCACCCCAATCATCTGTCCCACCTTAGGCGGCTGGCTCCAAATGGTTACCCCACCGACTTCGGGTGTTACAAACTCGTGGTGTGACGGGCGGTGTGTACAAGGCCCGGGAACGTATTCACCGCGGCATGCTGATCCGCGATTACTAGCGATTCCGGCTTCATGCAGGCGAGTTGCAGCCTGCAATCCGAACTGAGAATGGTTTTATGGGATTCGCTTAACCTCGCGGTCTCGCAGGCCTTTGTACCATCCATTGTAGCACGTGTGTAGCCCAGGTCATAAGGGGCATGATGATTTGACGTCATCCCCACCTTCCTCCGGTTTGTCACCGGCAGTCACCTTAGAGTGCCCAACTGAATGCTGGCAACTAAGATCAAGGGTTGCGCTCGTTGCGGACTTAACCCAACATCTCACGACACGAGCTGACGACAACCATGCACCACCTGTCATCCTGTCCCCCGAAGGGGAACGCCCTATCTCTAGGGTTGTCAGGAGATGTCAAGACCTGGTAAGGTTCTTCGCGTTGCTTCGAATTAAACCACATGCTCCACCGCTTGTGCGGGCCCCCGTCAATTCCTTTGAGTTTCAGCCTTACTGTACTCCCAGGCGGAGTGCTTAATGCGTTTGTCGCAGACTAAAGGGCGGAAACCCTCTAACACTTAGCACTCATCGTTTACGGCGTGGACTACCAGGGTATCTAATCCTGTTTGCTCCCACGCTTTCGCGCCTCAGCGTCAGTTACAGACCAAAGAGTCGCCTTCGCCACTGGTGTTCCTCCACATCTCTACGCATTTCACCGCTACACGTGGAATTCCACTCTTCTCTTCTGCACTCAAGTTCCCAGTTTCCAATGACCTCCCGGTTGAGCCGGGGCTTTCACATCAGACTTAAGGAACCGCCTGCGCGCGCTTTACGCCCAATAATTCCGGACAACGCTTGCCACCTACGTATTACCGCACGCTGGCACGTAGTTAGCCGTGGCTTTCTGGTTAGGTACCGTCAAGGTACCGGCAGTTACTCCGGTACTTGTTCTTCCCTAACAACAGAGTTTTACGATCCGAAAACCTTCATCACTCACGCGGCGTTGCTCCGTCAGACTTTCGTCCATTGCGGAAGATTCCCTACTGCTGCCTCCCGTAGGAGTCTGGGCCGTGTCTCAGTCCCAGTGTGGCCGATCACCCTCTCAGGTCGGCTACGCATCGTCGCCTTGGTGAGCCGTTACCTCACCAACTAGCTAATGCGCCGCGGGCCCATCTGTAAGTGATAGCCGAAACCATCTTTCAGCTTTCCCTCATGTGAGGGAAAGAATTATCCGGTATTAGCCCCGGTTTCCCGGAGTTATCCCAGTCTTACAGGCAGGTTGCCCACGTGTTACTCACCCGTCCGCCGCTGACTTCAGGGAGCAAGCTCCCATCAGTCCGCTCGACTTGCATGTATTAGGCACGCCGCCAGCGTTCGTCCTGAGCCAGGATCAAACTCTCCATATAAGAGTTGATTTAGCTCATAAGTTGTCTTTTTAAAAAAGACTAAAGAATTAACGTTGACGTTTTTGTTCGTTCAGTTTTCAAAGATCAATTTCTCTTTGTTATATTTTACCTTATCGCTCAGAAGCGACTTTAACAATATAACATGTTATCCATTAGCAAGTCAACAACTTTTTAAAATCTTTTTTCTCTGTTTAACATGCCTTGTTGAGGACAAGAATTAATATACCATGACTTATTAAATGTTTGCAATATAATTTTTAAAAATGTTTATCTTTATATTTTCAGTGCACATTATTATAAATCTCTTCTCTATATAAATTGTTGTTTTGGAATCAATTTAAAAGACGGTACCTTTACGAAAACTTTATTTATTTTAATTGTTCTGTAGCCAGATCTCATAAAATGTGCATTTTCTTAACATCAAATTTATACGCATTTCACCTGAACTTTTGAAAATTCATTATATCAGTAACATATTATTCGAAATCTTCATTTCACATACCCACAAACTTATCCACCACTAAACACTTATTAATTCAGTTGTCAACAAAGTTATCCACATCACGTGGATAACTTTGTTCAGTTTTCCACACTTTTATAAGCTTCTTTTAACAATAATTAAATTTATACATAATTTATTGATTAGCCGTCACGGGAGTGAGAAAACAAGTTTAAATAATAACAATATAAAGATATAGTAATAGTTTTGGTTATTTTTCATAAAATCTATTAACTCTACTATAAACGGAAGGTGTGAATGACACTGGAAACCGCAGCACTATACCTATCAGTAATCATGGCTATATTTTTATTTGCTTACGCCTATTCAGAGGGCATAAAAATTGCAAATTCAGATGAAGAGGTCTATGGGGGCACCTTCATCTTTTCTGTTACAGCCGCATTTATCTTTTCTGCTCTAACCTACGTATTTAGATAAAAAAATCTCCCCATCCCAGGGAGATTTTTCTCTTATATAACTATAGATAGATTATCCATTTATCCGGAAACCGTTGTTTTTTTCTTCAATTCTTTCATCCGGATCCTTCTCTCATCTAATAAGAAGAGAGTTATTCCTCCAATTACGATTGTTCCACCGAGTACTTGTGTCCATAAAATCGACTCATCAAGCAAATAATAAGCTAGAATTGCAGCACCAACTGGCTCAAATAAGATGGCCATAGAAATAGTTGAGGTGCTTAGCCATTTTAGTGACCAATTAAATAATGTGTGTCCTAGCAGGGTTGGAACTAGAGCCAGCAATATAAAATATACCCAGTCACTGGTTCCATATGAGATTAAAGGTTCATTAACGATTAACACGTAGAATAACAATGTAACAGTGCTTATACTGTAGACAACAAAAGTGTAAGTAACGAGCGATATCCTTTTTCTGACGGTTTGACCAAACATTAAGTAAGCCGTTACCAGGGCACAGGCAATGATTGCAAGTATATCCCCGAATAAAGCGGTCCCGCTGATTTGAAAATCTCCCCAGCTGATAATAACACTGCCCACAATTGCGAAAAGCCCGCTTAATATTGCTTTCCAGGTAAACTTTTCTTTAAAAAAGAAATATGTGCCTGCAAATGCAAATAAGGGCTGTAGTGTTACAAGGACTGTAGAACTGGCTACAGAGGTGTAGTTCAATGACTCAAACCAAAGAATAAAATGAAAAGCAAGAAAAACACCGGCAACGATTGAATAGATCCAATCCCGCAGTGTAATAAGACGAAGTTCCGGAACATACTTTAAAAGAAATACAGGCAACATGAAAAGAACAGAAAATAATAATCTGTAAAAAGCAATGACTCCCGATGGGGCGCTGGATACCTTCACCAATATGGCTGAAGTAGAGACAGAAATGACGCCAATTGCCAGGGCAACATAGGGATTTATTTTTTTATCTGACATTTTTTAATACTCCTTGTTTCTGTTTCCTAATAATTAGGGTATATTTCATTTTACAACGTATAGTCAAACTTTTACTACGGTTTTATTTTAGCAGGATTTTAAAGATCATATTTTGGATATATAATACTTAAAAAAGCAGGAGATATTATGAGCAGTTTAGAGATAGAAATATTAATGAAGCTGGGTATTTCAGCAGTCCTGGGTCTTGTTATAGGCCTGGAGAGAGAATTAAAAAGAAAGCCGGTCGGCCTAAAGACCAGTTTAGTTATTTCCATAGTAAGCTGCCTGCTGACTATTGTGTCTATAGAATCGGCCTATATGTTTCCCGGTAATGATGACATCAACATAACGATGGATCCGCTCCGTTTAGCTGCCCAAATTGTTTCAGGAATCGGCTTTTTGGGTGCAGGCGTTATTTTAAGGCGGGGAAATGACAGTATTTCGGGTCTTACAACAGCAGCTTTAATTTGGGGGGCAGCAGGAATCGGAATTGCTGTAGGAGCAGGCTTTTATATTGAAGCAATGGCAGGAGTCGCGCTGCTTATTATTTCAGTAGAGGTAATTCCTCTTATCATGGGCATAATTGGCCCTAAACGCTTAAGAGAAAAAGAAATCAATCTGCAGCTGAAAGTAAGGGATAAAGAAAATATCGCTGACATCATCCCAGCGGTAAAAGACCTTGATATATCTATAAAACATATTCGCATTAAAGATTTAGAAGATGAACATCTGCATCTTGTACAGCTGATAGTTGCCGTCGACTATAAAAGAAGAACTACGGATGTTTATTACAGCGTTTCAAGTATCCCTGGAGTGCAGTGTATGGAAATCGATAGTATGCAGTAAAATTTTTTAATAATTCCTCTTGCAAGATAACTCCGATGTGGTTATAATTTTTCTTGTACCACTTCTCGGGGGATTAGCTCAGCTGGGAGAGCGCAACGCTGGCAGCGTTGAGGTCAGGGGTTCGAGCCCCCTATTCTCCATAAAACAAAAAAGCTGCAAGGCCTAAAACAGGCTTTGCAGCTTTTTTTATCTCATTAACTTGTTATTCCTCCACTCTTTCATCCTTCCCCGCCAGCCAAAAAGCCGCGGCAATGGAGGCAATGATCACAATAAACGGTGCATAAAACATCACAAATTCCGCCATAATTTCCTCCTATGCATGGTCATCTCTCTTCCCCTGAACATAGTCTTTATTGAACAGGAACAGTCTAAGCAGCAGGTAGAGGGACGGCAGGAGCAATCCCAGTCCTGCTATGAAGGCAATGATAAGGGCAATGGCCATAGCTTCGTTTGTAAAACCGTCATAAATGGTCAGGTATGGATAAAGCAGGTACGGATAATGCGAGATTCCGTAGGCAAAGAACGCCACTAGGAATTGGCCTGCCAAGAGCCCAAATGCGAGTCCATACAATTTACGCTTCCATATTAGATAAACAGTCCCGGCAAACAGGATGAACGAGATGCCGAACAGCCACCATAGGTCCATTAATCTGCTGAAATGCTCAGGATTGTGATTCCGCAGTTCGACAATAATGCCTGTCGCTGTTACAATAGCAGGCACCGCCCATATAAGAGCGTATTTTCTAAGCAGCTCTGTGGCCGGTTCATCGTTTGCTTTATTGGCATACCACGTCAGGAATACTGCTGATATATATAAAACTGCTGCTATACTCAGTACAACGATGCTCCATGTCAGCGGACTGGTGAACAATGCCCAATAGTCAAGCTCCAGCCCTGATGATGTCTCACTAACGAATCCGCCTTCTGATATGGTCAGGACAATGGACAGGGATGCAGGAATGAAAAGACCTGAAAGTCCATACAGGTAGGTCCATTTTTTTTGTCTTAGCCCGCCGTAGGTGGTAAAAGCGTAATAAGATCCACGGATGGCAAGCAGGACGACCGCAATGCTTGCCGGCACCAGCAGGACCGTTCCATAATAATAGGCTGTTTTTGGAAAAAATCCGACAATCCCTACGAAGAAGAACACCAGGAACACATTCGTAACTTCCCAAACCGGTGATAAATAACGCTGAATAATACGGGTTAAAATATGCTGTTTTCCACGGAAAAGACTGTATGCGTTGAAAAATCCTGCTCCAAAGTCAATAGAGGCAACGATGACGTATCCAAATAGAAACAGCCATAAGACGGAAATTCCGATAATCTCAAGCGTCACCGCTGATCACCCTCTTTCTCCAGCTCACGGTCGGCCAATTCCTGTTCGACCGGATTTTTGCGGAACATTCTGGTGAGGACAATGATGCTTCCAATTGCCAGCACCAGATATAATCCTGCAAACAGCAGAAGCATAAGGTCGACCTGGCCGCTTGAAGTGGCAGCCTCTTCAGTACGCATGATGCCCCTCAGAATCCACGGCTGCCGGCCCACTTCCGCAAACCACCAGCCCGCTTCAATCGCAATTATGGATAAAGGACCGCCCAGAACGATGAGCCACCGGAACCATTTCGACGTAACAAAGCGCATTTTAAACCAGGTGCCTAAGACATAGATGAGTGAAAGTGCCGTCATCCACATACCGATGGTCACCATAAGGTCAAACAGGTAATGGATATATAGCGGCGGAATTTCATCCTCCGCAAATTGGTCAAGTCCGATCACTTCGGCATTCGGATTGCTGTGCGCAAGGATGCTGAGTGCATATGGAATCTTAATTGCATATTTCACTTCGCCGTCATCAAGAACCCCATAGAGCATTAACGGTGCCCCTTCTTCTGTTTCAAAATGCCACTCGGCAGCAGCCAATTTTTCAGGCTGGTATTCCGCAAGGTATTTTCCGGAGAAGTCACCAATTACCGCTGTAGCGATCGAGAAAATCAATCCGATTTTCATTGTGAGCAACAATGCCTTCTTATGGTAGATATGATTCGATCCTTTTAGAAGGCGAAAAGCTCCTATTGATGCCAGGACAAACGCTGATGTCATATAGGCTGTTGAAAGCACATGTGCAACCTTCGTTGGCATGGCGGGTGTGAACATTGCCAGTATCGGGTTAATATTTACCAGCTGGCCATTCACAATGTCAAAGCCCTGCGGTGCATTCATAAATGCATTTACCATTGTAATGAAAATAGCAGAAAATGAAGCCCCAATTGCAACTGGTATTAATAAAAGCATATGCTTCTTCTGATTCTCAAACCGATCCCATGTATACAGATAAATCCCAAGGAAAATCGCTTCAAAGAAAAAGGCAAAAGTCTCCATAAACAAAGGCAGCGCAATGACATTGCCTGCTAGTTCCATAAAGTTAGGCCACAGCAATGATAGCTGCAGGCCGATGGCTGTCCCCGTAACAACACCGACAGCCACCGTAATAACAAAACCGCGCGTCCATCTTCGGGCGAGCAGAATATAATGTTCATCCTGTTTTTTTATCCCCACCCATTGTGCAATCATAATCATGAGCGGGATGCCGACACCAATGGTGGCGTAAATGATGTGGAAGGATAATGTCAGCTCAGTTAAGACACGGCTGAAAAAGACAGATTCTTCATTTCCCATTTAACATTCTCCTTTTCCTATCCTGCAAAAATGCGTCCAATAAAAGAAAGCCCCATAATGATAGCCACTGTAAAGGCAAGCCACATTAATATGCGTTCCTGTTTTTTATACATTCACTCACTCCTCTTGAATGCTCATTACATCACATTATTCCACAGTTTTGAAGAAAAAGCTGTGACACTAAAACAACATTTGTATGAGGAAAATATGAAATCTTATGTATTTCCTTTTACAATTCCCTATTCCCTTTTGAGAAGCAATTAAAACGAAAAGGACATTGGAATTTGCCAATGCCTGGTTCAACTAATCTTCTAACTTATATGTGTTTTACGTATAAGCAGCCCTTAAGGCAAAATCTCAGCTTTTGTTAATTCTACTCTTTTCCTCCATTGGGCAGACTCCTGTTTTTTCTAATTAAATTTTCTCTAAGCGGTATAATTTATACTTGAATTTGCCGAAAAAATCCCGGTGCATACACACCGGGCAAGAGTTATATATTTTTCAATGCTGTTTCTGCATCTTCTTCACCTGAAACCAGATCAAATGCGCGTTTATAGGTGTTCTCATTATCCAGGACAGCATAAAGAGTTTTAGCTACATCCTCACGGGGAATGAAGCCGCGCTCCAAATTTTCTGCTGCTTTGATTTTGCCGGTTCCCTCTTCATTTGTCAGGCCGCCTGGACGAACGATTGTGTAATTCAAGCTGCTGTTTTCCAGAATCCTGTCGGCATAATGCTTTGCAGCGTAATAAGGCTTGATCGTATCACTCCACTTATCGCGATTATTCGCCTGTATGGCGCTGACCATTACAAACCGGTCCACACCAGCCCTCTCAGCCGCTTCTATTGTTTTTACCGCACCATCTAGGTCGATCAGCAGAGTTTTGTCATAGCCGGTATTTCCGCCTGAACCTGCAGTAAACACAATTGCATCGCAGCCATTGGCTGCTTCAGCCAATTCATCAACTGTTCCTTCAAGGCTTGCGACTGCCGTCTCAACACCCATATCCTCAAACCGCCGGGCCTGCTCTTCTTTTCTGATCATTGCTCTTGCTGTATGTTTATCAGCTTCTTTAATAAGCTTTACCAGCTGCTTTCCGATTTGTCCGTTTGCTCCCACGACAAGAACTTTCATGAATACCTGCCCCTTTCTGTTTATGTGGTCTTAATTATTTCAAAAGAAAATAGCGATATCAATGAACTGTTTAGGACCCCATACGGACAATCCGCTTTTTATAAAGAGCCGCAATTGTGTTCATGATTAATACAGGGATCTTCTTTGGAAAATATCTTTTTCTGTAAAATTTATAAAATGCATGCTTCAAGTCGTCCCACTGTGTACAATTCTTCGTTTGTTTAAATCGGGCAACATCAATGATTTTAATATGGCCATCCTCTGTAAGAATAATGTTGCGCAGGTGGATATCCGAAGGGTTAAGCCCTCTTTCCCTTGCCAGCTTTAAAGCCTCATCTATTTGCCTGATTTTCTCCTCTTCTATCGGGACTCCTTTTGCAAGACATTCAAACAAAGTCAGCCCCTGTACATAATCAATTACAATATAGTTATCTCCAGAGCCGTATAAAGAGGGATAGTACGGATGGTCAGGCAGCGCCCTGTATATCTCCGCCTCTTCCCTGGCCGTTCTTTTAAACTCCGGAAAAAATACTTTTAATACAAGATTAGTTTCTTTTATCCTAAAAGCAAATGCACTTCTCCCTGCTCCTATAAATTCCAGACTGTCGTCCTTCTCAAGAAGTCTGGTCCAATTAAGGCTTCTGGAAAATTTCACACTCTCTGCAAGCTGCTGATATGGTTTCATCATTAAACCTCCCTTTTCCAAACTCTTCCTGAAAAATAAAAGGCACTGAACCATTTATTGGTCTCAGTGCCTTTTAAACAAAAGAGACCTTACCAAATAAATGGTAAAGGTCTCGCAAGCAACGTTGTGTTGCCAGTAAAGCCGGAGATTCATCATCTCGTATTGACGACTCTACTTAACAGCTACTCCCCTTCAGGAAAAATCCGAACTATTTTGTTAACTTAATTATATGATTCAATAATCCATTAGTCAAACGATACGTTCCTGGAAACTGAGTGGATACTCCCTAAGCGGCTTTTACTTTTCAAAAATAGAATTTGAAAGCAATCGGAAAAGGTAATCAGTATGATCACGGAAGCCGGCTTCAATGCCAATTAGTGTAACATCCTTATCCTGCTCTTTCACCATGATGGCCTGGCCCTGTGCAGCACTGCGGTTTTTCCAGTGTCCTGCTACGAAGAAGTCTTCTTCATCAGCAATGGCTGCTAGCACTTCATCATTCTCTGTACCTGTATACCAGACTGGACGGTAGACAAATCCAAGATCATCCCCACTGTATCCTGCTGATGCACCGGTGCCTTTATAATCTACCTTAATGATTCCGTTGCTGTTGGACCCGCCAGTATTGATCATATCATCTGTCAGGCCCAGAGTCTTTGTTGCACGGGAAGCACCGGCACCAACAGCTATATATTTTCCGCCTTCAGAAACGAATCTTTCCACATTTGCTTTAAATGCAGCCAGTTCTTCCTGACTTTCAAGGCCGAATTCTTTGTTGGCATTACTCAAATTCAGAGAAATTAAATTTTCCGTTCCGCTGTAAACAAAGACATCATGGGAAGCAAGGCCATTATTAGCGACTTCTGATGGAGACAATTCAGTCACACTAAATCCTAGCCTCTTAAGAGCCAGTTTGGTGCCAGAGTGTGATTGCGCTTTGTTCATCCCTCCATCCTTTAATATGGCTACACTCACTTTGTTAATTGCCTTTGCGTCTGCAGGCACTTTTCCTGACAATATATTTAAGCCGGAATCCTTTACGGCTGAGGAAATAACATTGGCTGATCCTTCAGCATAGAAGTTTCCTTCACTGTCGCGTTTAACCATAACCCCCTGCTCAAGAAGTTCGTTCACAAGCTGAACAGCTTTCACTGAGCTGTTCGGTATGATAAATGGCCCGTTTCCGCTTAGTGAACCCTGTTCTTTTACATTATTTATCTTTGTTACTGCTGCCTTTACATCATTTTGAACAGCGATTGCTTCAAAGCCCCATAGCTCCGGAAGACTCCAGGCGGAAATATCATACATGGCCGGTGTATCATCTGTTATATCCTCGCCATCCCACAGCATCGTGTTTGCCAGACCTGCTTTTGCCTGATCCATCGGAACGATGTAAGTGCCCTTTGGATATGACTTGCCATCTGCTGCAAATGCTTTTGATGCCTGAACAACCTCGATATCATTCTTAATTAAATGATTAACTGCCTTATTTACTGCGGTTGGATCTTCCTCATTCACTGGAAGAATATATGCCTTCGGGAAATGGCCTTCTTCATGAAAAGGATGATCAAAATTAATGCCGCGCTTGAACATTTCAATTTGATCTGTAATCATTGCTTCCTTGTTATCGGTTGAATATTTCAGTGCTCCCATTATGGCATTGTACATCCAGCGCACGCCGTCCTCGTCATTTGTCGGAGCTTCAAGCGTATGGCCATAAGCACCATGGTACATGGCATACATCGGTGTGAAAATTGGCGGATAATCATCCCATCCAGCGGAATCATCCCGCTGCGGAATATATGCGCCATTCATTTCTTTATACAGGGTGCCTGTGTAAAGAGCCTTGTCCTCCATAATTTCAGCTTCCATCGCTTCTGCCTGATGATTAGCCCATTTTTGATATAAATCATATTCATAGTTAGGATTATGCGGAGGTGTACAAGGTTCAATCAAACCCTGTTTGTTTGGTGCATAATTTTTCACATATCCGTGAGTATCCAGGAAAACCATCGGATTCCACTCTTTAATAAGGGAGACGGTTTCTTGCGTTTCAGGCTGTGATTGCGTGACAAAATCACGGTTCAAATCAATTCCTTCCCCATTAAAACGGGTCGCATCCACCCGGCCATCAGGGTTTTGGACCACGTTGAAAATAAGGATGTTATTGTCCAGAATCTCCTTTGTTTCCTTGTCATTCTGTGTAGCAAAACGTTCAATCAGCTGCATCACTGCATCGCTTCCCACAAACTCCGTTCCATGAATCGATCCATTGATCATGATTGGCACTTTAAAATCCGGATTATTCGCAATCCAATTCTGGGCTTTCTCCGGGTTTTTGAACATTTGTTTTCTTAAGGCCTGAATCTTACCGAACTTGCCCTGTGCACCCGGATCTGCAATAGTCACGACATATAGAGGATATCCATCCGCGGAAGTACCTTTTACCTCCACCTTCACTCTATTAGACTGTTTTTCAATTTCTGCAAGTTTGGTCCCTATTACTGAGAATTTCATAAAATCATAGTTTTCGCTATTGAATAAACTTCCATCCATTTCCTCTGACACATTAACATTGATCCACTTGGGGCTGATCGCATGAGCAGCACTTAAAGGAACAGATGCCAAAATCCCCGCTGCCAAAATTCCAGATAAAGCTTTCTTTTTATTCATTATGTACCTCCAGATGCATTAGTTTGTATATTTATGAGATGAAGTTTATTTTAATTCAATTTGTTCAATTGTGGCAATGCTACTATTTTACTAAAATAGTCTATTTAAAAAGAAAAGAGGGACCAAGAAATGATCCCTTTTATTTACCTACTTAAATGCTTTAACTCCACCTTGCAGAGGAAGCAATATATGGCTTCTTTCCGGATCAATGGTTATCTTCGTGTCCGACTTTGGTCTAATAGTATAGTTATAATCACTAGATAGAACGACGACCCCCAGACGATCACCTTCTTTAAATACATAATCATCAGGCTGCATATCCCATGTAAAAGTATATTCACGGTCCGGTGTAAGCCCTGAAGATCTATTTTCACTGTGAATGTTTTGCGGATCCATCCACCCTCTAGTAACAATTTCCGGCTTTCCTTCCCCATATTTAACAAGGAGGGCTGTTAAGTTGGCTGTTTTCCGATCAATGCTAGCCCGAATTTGAATTTCCGGGGTTCCGCTCATGCGAATATCTTTTTCTAAAGGCGGAGTCAAATAGACGAGCCTATTAGCTAATGAAGCATCAGGATCCATAGCCAATTCTTCAGCCTTGATTGTGGCATCATCCACAAAATGCTGATCCTCCTTATTCTTGTTCGGTACAGGCTGCAGTTCTAAGCTGCCGCCTCCATCGGAAGCCGGCTTAAAATGCAATTTTGCATCAGAGGTTCCCTTAGCCGGCCAGTTTGCCTCTGTATACCATGTCTTATTCTCCCTCTGGATGTCAACCATTGGTTCATCCATGACATCATTTTTAATATCATATAGCCAGTAATCAAACCATTTATTTAAAGTAGGGAGCCATACATCGCGCCTGAAGCTGTAGGGGCTGGAATGGCCGCCTTGATGAAGCCACATTTTTCTGGGAACATCATTCTCGCCAAGCGCTTGCCACCAATCTGAAAAATGCTTTGTTTTAACATTCCAGTCATTTAACCCATGGACAATAAAGACACTTGCTTCAACCTGATCAGCATCCTTTGTATAATCTCTTTTACTCCAGAATTCATTGTAATCCCCGGTTTCCCTGTCCTGGCCTTCCGTTAATCCTTTTATGACATTGCTGCACGCTTCAGGGTTTTGCCTCGTTAAAATGGCTTCAGCCATATTATCCGCATCTTCACCCTGGTATCCGCCTGGCGCAATCACAGCACCGTTTGAACGATAATAGTCATACCAGCTGCTTATGGCCGCTATTGGCACAATCGTTTTCAGGCCTTCAACTCCTGTTGCAGCCACAGCATTAGGAAGTGTTCCATTATAAGATACTCCTGTCATCCCCACATTCCCTGTTGACCAATCAGCTTGTATTTCCTGTCCCTCTGCATTAAAAGCTTTCGTTCTGCCATTCAGCCAATCGATTACAGCACGTGTTCCAAGTATCTCATGCTCATCGCCGGTTGTAGGACATCCATCCGACAAGCCTGTCCCTACACTTTCTGCAAGAACAACCGCGTAACCTCTTGGTACAAAATAGTCATCATAATAACCTGGGAGATTTGCCTGCGGGTTCCCTTTTTCACCTTTACTTTTCCCTTTCTTCGGCACAGAGTTCAGTTCTACATCCACGTCATAAACCGGGACACCTTTAATTCCAGAACGGTAAGGACTCATTTCATAAATAACAGGAACCTTTAAACCTTCCTCTGTTTCCTTTGGCCTGATAATATCAGCACGTATTCGATCCAGTTTTCCATCTCCATCACTGTCAGTTGCTGTTTCAACAAATACTCTTTCGACAATGGCATCATCCAGAGAAAAAATGGGCTGTGTCATGCCATTTTCGACTTTAATCCGAGATTCAGCCGAGGCCATGCTGCTTTGGCTGTCTTTACCTGCTGCAGGCAATACCCCTCCGGCAATTAGCGGGAAAGCGATAACTGAGGTTATGAACACTTTTAATGCAGCTTTTTTCATAAAAATCCCCCTATACAAAATGATGTTATAATTTTCAGAATAAATTAAAAATGCTTAAGTTTCGATAGTCGAAAGACCTGTATTTTTTAAGTTGTATTTGATAATAAACTATTGGTCTCCTTCAAAGGTCATAATTTTACATGGCTAGTGTCTTGATTTGGTACTTTAAATCTACCATTTTTTACAATTTGGAAAGGTAAAGCCTTTCTTTTCTCACACATCTGAAAAATCTGCTAGTCTAATAGAATCGTTTTAACTCTTTATTAAAGGAAGCGAAGGTATGTAAGCGAATACATATAGCTGGATTACTAGTCGAGGAGGAATAAAAGATGAAAGTTGGAAAGAAAGCTTCTTCAATTATGCTTGCAGCTGTTCTGACAGCTTCAAGTTTGTATGCAGCGCCTGGTGAATTTGTGCAGACTGCTGAAGCAGCAGAAATCACAGCTGGAAACCCTGGCTCCAAAGCATTTGACCAGAAGGTAATTGCAAGGGTAGATGCAGTCCGAATGATGAAGGATGTCAGCTATTTATCCGAAACCATAGGGCCGCGGGTTGCAGGAACAGAAGCGGAAAAGCAGTCAGCTGATTTTATCCGCAAACGCCTTGAATCCTATGGCTACACAGTAGAAACACAAGAGTTCAGCATTCCGGATAAAATGGCTGGAGATTTGCACACTAGTGACCTGAAGGAAGTTCTTATAACCATTCCTTCCGGGTCAGGATCAACGCCTGAAGAAGGACTTACCTCTGAATTATATGATGCTGGATTAGGCAGGGCAGCTGATTTTTCAGAGGAAGCCTCAGAAAAAATAGCACTTATTTCACGCGGAGAGATTACTTTCTCGGAAAAAGTTACAAACGCAGTGAATGCCGGTGCTGCGGGGGTTCTAATTTATAACAATGCGGATCAGCCAGCACCCATGAATCCCTCAATTGGGGGCCCATATGACATACCGGTGGGAAGCATAACGAAGGCAAGCGGAGAAGCACTCCTTCAAGATGTTGCGGCACAAAACAAAACGGTAACGCTAACTGTCAAGAGCTTTAAAAACATAAAATCACAAAATATTATTGCCACCAAGTATCCTAAGCCTAATAAAGGCGGAGAAACTGACATTGTCCACATTTCTGCACATTTCGATAGTGTACCATTTGCTCCGGGGGCAAGCGATAATGCATCCGGAACTGCTGTTGCCTTAGAGCTGGCCAGAGTCCTGAAAAGCTATCCTGCTGACAAAGAATTGCGATTTGCATTTGTAGGTGCAGAAGAAATTGGTCTTCTTGGTTCTGAGTATTATGTCAGCCAGCTGAGCGGCAATGAAATAGAGCGAAGCATCGCAAATTTCAATATGGATATGGTAGGCACAGCATGGGAAAATGCAACTGCGATTTACATGAATACCCTTGATGGCCAGGCAAATATCGCAACAGAAACTGCCCTTGCCACAGCCGGGCGGATTGGCACCCCATCTGAGCTAGTTCTTTATCAGCGCGGAGCTTCCGACCATGTTTCTTTCCATGATGCAGGCATCCCGGCTGTTAACTTTATCAGACGTGAACCTGCCACTGCCAATCTTGAACCGTATTACCATACACCACTGGATTCCATCGAGCACATTAGTGCCGATCGGATGAAAGAAGCCGGGGATCTGATAGGCGCTTCGGTTTACAGCTTAATTCGAAAATAGGATTGACTTGAATCCCCGGATTTTCCCCGGGGATATTTTTTTTCGTTTTTTTACTTTCCAGCTATTTAGCATAAACGATGTGTTTACGTGCAAAATATGAGGGTAAACTATACTCGTTCTAAATTTCATGTTCAAATTATTAAGGGATTTACCGTTTAAATGGAAAAGAAATCGGGTAACATAATTGTAACATTACAAAAGAATTTACTATCTGCCCGATAGTCCTATATATCCCTAAAGGAGGGAGTCATCATGGATTTTGAACACGAGGCTGTCATACTAAAAAGAGAACTCTCCCTTCTCATGGATGAATATGAAAGGTGCGAGATTGACGACGTGAAAAATGAAATATCAAAGGATATTCAACTGCTGAGCCGTGCAATAGACGATATACTTAATTAAAGTATATGCTGGCATGGCTTTTTTTTATATTCTGTACAGCTGGCATTTTTTAGCAGTCAGCTGCTGAAACCTTTTGTAAATTAGGAGGGGTACTTTATGCCTCAGCACATCTATTACAGTTTCATACGTCTGCCCTTAGTAATCAGAATTCTGCTGATTGCCCTGATGGTGATCTTTCTTTTTGGCGGATTAATACATATTATTGAGCCCTCCTCCTTTCCGACATTTTTTGATGGAATCTGGTGGGCGGTTGTAACCGCTTCAACTGTCGGTTTTGGAGATTTTTATCCAAAAAGTACTGCAGGGCGCATAGTGGGCATTGCGCTTATTTTTACAGGAGCGGGCTTTCTGTCTACCTATTTTATTTCACTTGCAACAGCAGCAGTTACCCGGCAGAATGACTTCCTTGAGGGGAAAATCGAATATCGCGGTCAAAACCATATAGTTGTAATAGGCTGGAACGAACGTTCAAGGGAGATCGTTAATACTCTTGGAGGCGATGGGATGAACCATTCCATTGCTTTAATTGATGAAACACTAAGGTCAAATCCTGTTCCCCACAATAATGTACATTTTATTCAGGGACGCGCTAACAGAGATGATGTCCTCATGAAGGCAAATATATTTGATGCCCAAAAAGTAATCATAACAGCTGATCAGAACAAAGATGAACTGCATGCAGACATGAATTCAATTTTAACCTTATTGGCCATAAAAGGATTAAATCGGGATGTTCAATGCATCGTTGAAATATTAACTTCAGAACAGGCAGCCAACGCCAAAAGAGCGGGAGCTGATGAAATTGTTCAGACGAATGTCCTTACGAGCTTTGTCATGATTAACAGCGTTTCTTCCCAGGAGCTTGTTACTTCATTCCTTGATTTGCTGGGGCAGCTTGATAAACGCAAATTAACTTTTCAGCCTGCATCAGAAGATGTAGAAAATAAGACTTTTGCTGAACTTAGTGCCGAGCTTATGAAAGAAGGCATTCTGCTTTTGGGTGTTAAAAGAGGGGAAGAAACCCTTGTTAATCCTCCCCAGCCTTTTAGAATTCTTCAGCAGGATCAGCTGATTGTTATACTCGGTTAATCTTTTAATAAAATGGACTCCAGCTCTTCGACAAGCGCTTTGCCGAGATTAATGAATTCTTCCGGAAAACTGGCGTCCTTATCAACAGGCTCCGAGAATTGGTCGAAGGAGGCGCTGAAATTCCCTGTATAGGCGTGGTCATCCAGGCCGCGCTGGTACTTATGGGAAAGCAGAAACGGCCTGCCTATTTCCACCGTACAGCTTGGATCATCAAGCTGCCCATCAATCGCCTTAAATGGGACCCTTAAAAACTGATACCCCACCTCATCATCAATTTTATAATCAAAAGACCCGTGATCATAATCCCAGTTTCCGCCAATTGAATAGCCAACCGGCTTTAGAGCCTGCTCCAGCTTATATAAATCAAAATGCTTTCCTTCCACTTTTGAAGGTATCTCAATCACTGAATCCATCCCCTTTTACGCTTTTTGCTTAGTTTCTCCAAAGTAAGGGATATCATGAATGCGATTATCGAAGAATTATGCTTAGAATTAGAAGTTTCGCGGTTATATTGTTGTTTTCGCGGTTATTTGTAGAAATTCGCGGATATATCTGTTTTTTCGCGGATATATGTAAAATCTCGCGGATATATTAAAATTTTCGCGGTTAAACGGCATTTTTATCTTTGGATTAGAGGAGTTTCTTTCATAAAAAGGCAATTATTACTATTTAGAAAGGAGTGAATCTTTTTTTGATAATAAAAAATCGTTTAATACCTATCAGAATCCGACAAAATGAGGCCCTAATTAGGCGTATCCCAGCAGCTCATCCACAGAGACCAACTATTGAAGGTGATTTAGCTAAAAGAAAAGCTGGTTATCGAGGGGAACAGTCATTGGATTATTATTTAAGTCACCTACCTGATAAAGAATTTACTATCCTGCATGATTTAAGGCTTTATAGCGGATGCACTTATTTCCAAATCGACACCCTCATTCTTTCTCCATGTTTCGCTTTAATTATTGAAGTGAAAAATATCCTTGGAACGCTTCTATTCGATGAAACCTTCAATCAGTTGATAAGAACCAGAAATGAAAAAGAAGAAGGCTTCCCTAATCCTCTAATTCAAGCCAAACGCCAGAAAGCACAACTAAAAGCCTGGCTAATCCAAAACTTAGCAGTCGACATACCCATCGAATATCTAATTGGCATAAGCAGCCCCTCTACTATCCTGAAAACTTCTGCAAATCGCTCACATATTCCATTTCGCGTCATTCACATTGAAAACCTTATTGAAAAAGTAAAGATCTTTAAACAAAATTATCCAATAGAAGTTATTACATCCCGACAGATTAAAAAGATTTCGAGGGCACTGGTTATCAACCATATTCCTGGATTTATAAACGTCTTGGACCATTATAATATCTCTTCTCAAGAAGTTATTACAGGAGTGCAATGCCCAAACTGTCTTATTTTTCCAATGCGGCGTATCCATGGAGATTGGCTGTGCCCCCACTGCGGATGTAAAGATAAGAAAGCTCATCTGCCTGCTATCCAAGATTATCTTCTTCTGATTAGCCCCACTATAACAAACAAGCAAGCCAGAGTCTTCCTTCATTTAGCTTCTGAGGATACGACATTCCGCCTTCTGTCAGCAATGCCCAGTTCAGGCACTAAAAAAGGCAGAATATATTTTCTCCAATAAAAAAACGCCCACCCGCAGGCAGACGCTTCTCGCTATTACTTCAATCTCTTTTCAAGTTCAGCTTTTTTCTCTTCAAATCCTGGCTTTCCTAATAGGGCGAACATGTTCACTTTGTATGCTTCAACACCAGGCTGATCGAACGGATTCACTCCCAGCAGGTAGCCGCTCATTGCACATGCTTTTTCAAAGAAGTAAACCAGATAGCCAAATGTGTAGGCATCCATTTTTGGAATGGAAACGATCAGGTTTGGCACTCCGCCGTCTGTGTGTGCAAGCATTGTCCCTTCAAAAGCTTTGTTATTAACAAAGTCGACAGTCTCACCCGCAAGATAGTTCAGGCCATCAAGATCATTCTCTGCTTCTTCAATCGTAAGTTCATGGCGTGATTCTTCCACCTTGATAACCGTTTCAAAAAGGTCCCGGCGGCCTTCCTGCACATACTGGCCTAATGAATGAAGATCAGTGGAGAAGTTTGCTGATGAAGGGAAAATTCCTTTCTGGTCTTTTCCTTCACTTTCACCGAACAGCTGCTTCCACCACTCTGCAAAATATTGAAGTCCTGGTTCATAGTTGATCAGCATTTCAATCGTTTTGCCTTTGTTATAGAGAACATTGCGGACAGCAGCGTACTGATATGCTGCGTTCTCCTGAAGCTCAGATTTGCTGAAGTCTTCGCGTGCCTGTGCAGCACCGCTCATCATATCTTCAATGCTTGCACCGCTGACGGCAATTGGCAAAAGACCTACTGCTGTAAGGACCGAATAGCGGCCACCGACATCATCCGGAATAATAAATGACTCGTAGCCTTCTTCTGTCGCAAGAGTCTTCAAAGCACCTCTTGCTTTGTCGGTTGTAGCATAGATTCGTTTACGTGCTTCTTCCACACCATATTTTTCTTCCAGCATTTTGCGGAAAATACGGAAAGCCATTGCAGGCTCAGTCGTTGTGCCTGATTTGGAGATGACATTGATGGACCAATCTTTGCCGTCAAGAAGGTCCATTAAATCCTTCATATAAGCGGAACTAATATTGTTGCCCGCAAATAATACCTGCGGAGTGCCGCGCTTTTCTTTTGGAAGTGCATTATAGAAGCTGTGCTGAAGCATTTCAATAGCCGCACGCGCGCCAAGATAGGAACCTCCAATTCCAATGACGATAAGAACATCGGAATCGCTTTTAATTTTCTCAGCCGCTTTTTGAATGCGGGAGAACTCTTCTTTGTCGTAGTTTGCAGGCAGATCAATCCAGCCTAAAAAGTCGCTGCCAGCTCCAGTTTGTTCATGAAGGGAGTGATGTGCTACCTTCACGGCATCTTGCAGATATGTAATTTCATGTTCGCCAAAAAAAGGAAGTGCTTTTGCGTAATCAAAACGAACGTGTGTCATGAATGTCCTCCAATTTTTCTCAAATTTAAACAGCCTGCAGTAATTCTAGCTGTCATCCTTATACCACTTTAACGAAAGCCTCAAAGTTAATCAAGAATCATCCCCTAATGTAAGCGTGTCCAATTTTGACATATTTTTTACGCGCTAATGGTGATTGTCATTTTTCGGCGGAAAATGTAAAAGGACTCTGCTTTAGGCAGAGTCCAGCTTGGTATTATAAAGAAGCGCGGTAGATTGAAACCACGTCATCATGATTTAATTTCGCGAAATTGCCGAATTCACCGTTGACAGTCGCTTTGTCTGCCATCAATTCGATCTTGCTGTCATCGATATCATAATCAGCCAGGCGTGAAGGTGCACCAATGCTGTTCCAGAATTCACGAAGCTTTTCAATGCCTTCAAGCGCAGTCTCCTCATCTGTTTTTCCTGCCGGATCCACGTTAAATACACGGATAGCCAGCTGCTTGAATCGCTCAGGCTTCACGTTCAGATTATGCTTCATCCAGTTCGGGAACAGAATGGCCAGACCGCCGCCATGAGGAATATCATAAACGGCCGATACAGCATGCTCGATATTATGCGTAGCCCAGTCTCCCCGGTAGCCCATATTCAGAATACCGTTCAATGCCATTGTGCCGGAATATAAGATGATCGCACGATGCTCATAGCTTTCAAGGTCGTTAAGGAGCTTAGGAGCTGCTTCCATAATGGTAATCAGCAGCGATTCACACATACGATCCTGAAAATCGGTATTTTCTTCAAGATGGAAATAATGCTCCAGTACATGGGACATCATGTCCACAATTCCATATACCGTCTGATTCCTTGGCAAGGTGAATGTATTAACAGGGTCAAGGATTGAAAATTTAGGGAAAGTCACAGGACTGCCCCATCCATATTTTTCATTTGTTTCCCAGTTTGTAATAACAGAACCTGCATTCATTTCAGAACCGGTAGCCGCTAATGTAAGAACGGTTCCAAACGGCAGAGCTTTTGCAGCAAATGCTTTCTTGATAACCAGATCCCAGGCATCGCCAGCATATTTAGCACCAGCTGCGATAGCCTTTGTGCAGTCGATTACACTCCCGCCGCCAACTGCCAGCAGGAAATCGATATCTTCAGCTTTACAGATTTCAACGCCTTTGCGGACAGTGGAAATTCTTGGATTAGGCTCAACACCTGATAGTTCAAACACTTCAGCACCAATTTCATGGAGCTGCGCCTTCACTTTATCATATAAACCATTGCGCTTAATGCTTCCACCGCCGTACACAACAAGAACCTTCTTGCCATACTGCGGGATTTCAGTCTGCAATTGGGACAGCTGATCTTTCCCAAAAATTAATTTAGTCGGATTATAAAAGGTAAAATTTTGCATATCACCATCTCCTTTTCCACATCATTATCTTTCATATTTTCAGCTATTGCAAAAAGTACGATTCGAAAGGTGAACATTAGATATCCCGGGTTCTCAGATCATCTTTTTCATTATGGCTCTTAACGTTTATTACAATGAATATTTTTTATTTCCGTGCAGCAACATAATAGTGAACCTATACTACAAGGAGGAAACATCATGAGTGGCATTCAGCGTATTGCACTGGTTCTAACAATTATTGGCGCTATTAACTGGGGTTTAATCGGATTCTTCCAATTTGATCTTGTGGCAGCTATCTTTGGCGGTCAGGATTCAGCCCTTTCAAGAATTATATACGGTCTTGTGGGCATCGCGGGCTTAATCAATCTGGGGCTTCTTTTCAAACCAAATGAAGAACTGGAAAGAGAACCTGAAGCAAGGCCAACCCGTTAATGAATGCAAAAAATCCTTGCACATTGAGTGCAAGGATTTTTTTTATTGAATCAGTATTTATATACCGTTTACCGAATTAAACCCAGCCTCTGAAGCGGGATGCTTCAGACATTTTTCTCGCGCCGACCATATAAGCAGCAAGGCGCATATTTACTTCTCGCTGCTGTGAAGTCTGGTATACGTTATCGAAAGCCTGAACAAGCACTTTTTTCAGCTTTTCTGTAACTTCCTCTTCAGTCCAATAGTACCCCTGGTTGTTCTGCACCCATTCGAAATAGGATACGGTTACACCGCCTGAGCTGGCTAACACATCAGGAACAAGCAGGATTCCCCGGTCTGAAAGAATTTTTGTTGCTTCAAGAGTGGTTGGGCCATTTGCTGCCTCTACAATGATGGAAGCCTTAATATTATGGGCGTTTGCAGCGGTAATCTGATTGGACACAGCCGCAGGAACAAGGATATCGCAATCCAGTTCAAGCAATTCTTCGTTTGTCAATGTGTTATCAAATAGGGTCGTTACCGTTCCAAAGCTATCGCGTCTATCAAGAAGGTAATCAATATCCAGTCCATTTGGATCATATAGAGCACCATAGGCATCTGATATGGCGACCACTTTAGCGCCTGCATCATGCATGAATTTTGCCAGGAAGCTTCCTGCATTTCCAAATCCCTGAACAGCCACACGGGCTCCTTCAATGGAAATGCCTCGCTTTTTCGCAGCTTCCTCAATGCAGATCACTACACCCTGTGCAGTTGCCTTTTCCCTTCCTTGCGACCCTCCGAGAACAAGCGGCTTGCCTGTGATGAACCCAGGAGAATCATACTCACGGAGGCGGCTGTATTCATCCATCATCCAGGCCATGATCTGTGAATTCGTATAAACATCCGGAGCAGGTATATCTTTTGTAGGGCCAACGATCTGGCTGATTGCCCTTACATATCCTCGGCTTAAGCGTTCCAGCTCCCCCATTGACATGGAACGGGGATCACAAATGATGCCGCCTTTACCTCCTCCATAAGGAAGATCCACAATTCCGCACTTTAAACTCATCCACATGGATAAAGCTTTTACTTCATCCTCATTTACTTCAGGATGAAAACGGACACCGCCCTTTGTCGGTCCTACCGCATCATTATGCTGTGATCTGTAGCCGGTAAAAATTTTTATCGACCCGTCATCCATCCTTATCGGGATTCTTACCGTGAGCATTCTCAGCGGCTCTTTCAGCAGCTCATACATCTCATCTGCATAGCCGAGCTTGTTCAAAGCTTCCTTGATTACAACTTGAGTTGAAGTAAATAAATTTAAAGACTCTTCCATTTTTTGTTCAGTTTCTTTACCAGCTACTCCTGCAGCTCCCATCATGGCACCTCTTGATTTTAATATTTAGGAAAATTACAGCAATACTCCATAACCAGCGGGCCTGCATCACAAATTCAGATACAGGGGCCAACTGTCCGTAATTTTGTATTAGCTTAATACTTTATTGATTCTTTCAATTGCCCAATCAAGCTCTTCTTCAGAAATGACTAAAGGCGGGGCAAAACGAATAACCGTGTCATGCGTTTCTTTGCAAAGCAAACCCTGTTCTTTAAGCTCTTCGCAATATTTGCGTGCTGGCTCATTCAGCTCAACACCAATAAATAAGCCGCGGCCGCGCACTTCCTTAATGACAGGATTATTAATTTCTTTTAATTTGTTCATGAAATATTCGCCCAGTTTAAGGGATCGTTCTGCAAGCTTTTCTTCAACCAATACGTTCATGGAAGCAACAGATACGGCACAAGCCATTGGGTTTCCTCCAAATGTTGAACCATGTGATCCAGGATTAAATACCCCAAGAACATCTTTATTCGCAACCACACAAGAAATCGGGAATACTCCTCCTCCAAGCGCTTTCCCTAAAATGTACATGTCAGGATCTACATCTTCCCATTCGCAAGCAAACATTTTTCCGGAGCGCGCAAGGCCTGCCTGAATTTCATCTGCAATGAATAATACATTGTTCTCCTTACAAGTTTCATATGCTTTTTTCAGGAAGCCCTCCGGAGGAATCACAATTCCAGCTTCACCTTGGATTGGCTCAATTAAAAAAGCAGCCGTATTTTCAGTGATTGCTTCTTTAAGAGCTTCAAGATCTCCGTACGGAATCAGCTTAATGCCCGGAAGCATAGGTCCGAAACCCCGTTTATATTCTTCTTCAGAAGAAAGCGAAACCGCTGTCATTGTTCGGCCATGGAAGTTACCTATACAAGCAATGATCTCTGCCTGGTTATCTGCAACACCTTTTACATCATAAGCCCAGCGGCGTGCAGCTTTGATTGCCGTTTCAACTGCTTCTGCACCTGTGTTCATTGGCAGGGCCATTTCTTTATTTGTCAGTTCGCAAATCATTTCATACCAAGGCCCCAGCTGATCGTTATGGAAAGCACGGGAAGTTAGCGTTACGCGGTCAGCCTGATCCTTCAGCGCCTGGATGACCTTTGGATGGCGGTGCCCCTGGTTTACAGCTGAATAGGCACTTAGCATATCCATGTATTTATTGCCTTCAGGATCTTCCACCCAAACACCTTCCGCTTTTGAAATAACGATTGGAAGCGGGTGATAGTTGTTTGCCCCGTATTTTTCAGTTTGTTCGATAAGTGAATGTGATTTTGTCGCTTCAGTCAATTAAAATTCCTCCTTTTTCAGAATAGTCCTTTTTATTGTAACGTTAAGCTATCCTTCTTTAAACTATTTATGGTTTTAGCATGCACAGGATATGAAATATCCCGTACATGTTTTACAAGTCTCAGTACATTTCAGAAGTAGTCTTTGCCTGCATGTGCAGAAGAATGTAGTCAGGGCCGCCCGCTTTGGAGTCCGTTCCTGACATGTTGAATCCGCCGAATGGCTGGTATCCAACGATCGCACCTGTACAGCCGCGGTTGAAGTATAGGTTTCCAACATGGAAATCTTCGCGCGCTTTTTGGATGTGCTCACGGTTCTGCGTGATCACAGCTCCTGTTAAGCCGTACTCGGTGTTGTTGGCGATTTCAAGGGCATGGTCGAAATCTTTTGCTTTTGTGAAGCCAACAACTGGTCCAAAGATTTCTTCCTGCATTAAGCGTGCATCTGGTGCAAGATCAGCGAACACTGTCGGCTTGATGAAGAAGCCTTTCGAGCTGTCTCCTTCTCCGCCTGTCATCAGCTTGCCTTCTTCTTTGCCGATTTCGATGTAGCTCATGATCTTGTCAAATGCGCCCTGGTCGATCACTGGACCCATGTAGTTGCTCTGGTCTTCAGGGTTGCCCTGTGTTAATTCGTTTGTCAGTTCAACCACACGGTTAAGAACCTGATCGTATACATCTTCCACTACAACAGCACGTGAACACGCAGAGCATTTCTGGCCAGAGAATCCGAATGCAGAAGCTACGATTGAAGTAGCCGCCAATTCAAGGTCTGCTTCTTTGTCCACAACGATTGTGTCCTTACCGCCCATTTCAGCGATGACACGCTTCAGCCAGATTTGGCCTTCGTTTAATTTAGAAGCGCGCTCGTTGATGCGAAGACCCACGTCACGTGAGCCTGTGAAGGAGATGAAACGAGTGTCTTTGTGGTCAACCAAATAGTCGCCCACTTCTGCACCGCTGCCCGGCACGAAGTTTAGTACACCCTTTGGAAGGCCTGCTTCTTCCATCACTTCAACGAATTTCGCAGCTACAACTGGAGTTGTAGAAGCTGGTTTTAAAAGAACAGTGTTTCCTGCCACGATTGCCGCAACAGTTGTCCCGGCCATGATCGCAAGCGGGAAGTTCCAAGGAGAGATGATGATCCCCACTCCCAATGGAATGTAGTCATAACGGTTATATTCGTTCGGACGGCTGTTGACTGGAACACCGTCTTTGATTTTTAAGATTTGGCGTGCATAGTACTCAAGGAAGTCAATGGCTTCCGCAGTATCAGCATCTGCCTCGTTCCAAGGCTTTCCTGCTTCCTTTGTTAAAAGGGCAGAAAACTCATGTTTGCGGCGGCGGATAATCGCAGCAGCTTTGAATAAAACATCTGCGCGTGTTTCCGGCTTCACTTTTCTCCATGTTTTGAATGCTTCAACAGCAGCCTGCATCGCTTTTTCCGCAAGCTCGCGGTTTGCCTTTGAAACACGGCCAACTACTTCTTCTTTATTAGAAGGATTGATGGATACGATTTTTTCATCAGTGGAGATTCTTTCTCCTCCTATTAATAAGTCATAATCCTGTCCTAAATAGCTTTCGACTGTTTTTAATCCCTGTAAGTATGCTTCACGGTTTTCTTCTGTTTTAAAATTTGTGAAAGGTTCATGTTTGTACGGCTGTACCATGATGCCATCCCCCTTTAATAAATTCGTTTTTCATCCACCATTTTATTATGCAAGAACTGTGCCAAATATAAAAAGCTGATAAATGACAATTCTTATAAGCTGAAAGCAAAATCTTTTTGCGGTTTTTAAATAACTAATAGTTTTTGGTGCAAATTTTCATTGCATATATTCACTTAAATATATACTATTGAATAAACTGCCGAGTGAAGGAGATTACAATGAATCACAGGGAAATTGAACAGCTCCAACTAAAAAACAAGATCTTTCAGCGGATATTAGATGAAATTGATGTTGGTGTCCATGTAGTGAATGAGGAAGGAAGAACAACTTTCTACAATAAAAAAATGGCTCAAATAGAAGGCATGGATTATGAAGATGTATTGGATAAAAATCTTCTGGATGTGTTTTCTTTCAACCAGGACGAAGACAGCACCTTACTTCAGGCGCTCAAAAATGGCAGCAAAATTAAAAATGCCAAACAAACCTATTTTAACAATAAGGGGCAGGAAATCACCACGATCAATAATACTTTTCCAATTATGGAAGATGGTGAACAGATTGGCGCTATGGAAATCGCACGTGATGTGACCAAGCTTGAAAAGCTGATCAGAGAAAATATGAATAAACGCGGAGACACCCGCTATACTTTCGATAGTATTATTGGGAGCAGCGACGAGATCCATGAAGTGATTGAAGCGAGCAAAAGAGCAACCCGGACAAGTTCTTCTGTCCTGATTATCGGGGAGACCGGCACAGGTAAAGAGCTCTTTGCCCAAAGCATCCATAATGGCAGCAGCCGCTCTTCAAAGCCATTCATCTCTCAAAATTGTGCGGCCCTTCCGGACAGTCTGATAGAGGGTCTTCTATTTGGCACAAAAAAAGGGGCATTTACAGGCTCCATTGAAAGGCCGGGATTGTTTGAACAGGCAAATGGCGGGACTTTGCTGCTGGATGAAATCAATTCACTTAATCCATCCCTGCAGGCAAAGCTATTGAGAGTTTTACAGGAAAAAACGGTCCGCAGGGTCGGTGATACGAAAGACCGGACAGTAGATGTTAGAATTATAGCAACCATTAACGAAGACCCGATTGATGCTATCTCAGAAAACCGCTTGCGAAAAGATTTATATTACAGGCTGAGTGTTGTTTCCCTCTTCATTCCGCCTCTGCGAGAGAGGAGAAAGGATATCCGGGATCTTGCACAATTTTTCATAGAAAAATACAATCAGCTCTTTGGAATGAATGTAGCGGAAATCGATGAAGAAGTAATGAGCAAATTCGAGCAATACGATTGGCCGGGCAATGTACGGGAACTGGAGCATATTATCGAAGGAGCCATGAATCTGATTGATCAGGAAGAAACCATCACCTATGTGCATTTGCCTCTTCATTTCCGGAATAAGCCGCAATTCAAGGAGGAGCCGAACGAAACCGGACATTTGGAGGATTTGCTGATTCAGAAAAACAAGCCTATTAAATCACTTGAACAATATATACAGGAAGCTGAAACCTACTATCTAAAGAAAGTCCTTAAACACCATGGCAATAATATAACCCAAGCCGCAAAATCCCTTGGCATGAGCCGGCAAAACCTGCAATACCGGCTAAGGAAATACGGTGTCAGGAAAGAAACAGCTGATTGATGCCGCTTGAGGATTAGAAGTATAATTGGTTTGCAGATATAATGAATTCTTCGCGGATAAAACTAGATTTTCGTGATTAAATTCTAATTTGGCTGATAAAAATATTTTCCGCAGTTATATTCTAATTTCCGCAGATAAAAAACAAAAGCTCCTCCCGGGGAGCTTATTTGTATAGAATATCGTCCCGAAGCGCTGAAACGCGAGTCAAAGCTTCGTCGATATCCCTCTCACTAACCCCAAAGTGGGCAAGCGCATCATGCAGATGCTTGGCAATCGCGTTAAAGTGTTCGGGCTGCAGGTTCATACCCTCATGTGCTTTTGCCATGGAATTGCCTGAATATTGATTAGGACCGCCTAATGCATAGCTGATGAACTTGGATTGATGACGTTTTTGCTTAATCATATCCGTATGCTCAAAAAATTGATTGACGGTCGGATCCTTTAATACCAGTTCCTCGTAAAAATAATCAACCACCTTTTCAATGGCTTCTCCGCCGCCTACTTTTTCGTAAAGTGTCTGTTCTGCCATAACTATCTCTCCTTTCAACAAAATGTATTCTTTGACTAACTGAAGGTCCCTATCCATCAATCTTGACAGAAGTACTCCCATTTACTTTACCCTATTGCTTTCTCAAAAAAACAAAAAAGACTCCGAAGGGTCGGAGCCTTATGATGCTATTTGATCTTTTTCTTCCATTTCTTTTCGTTCCTGATCACTCATGAAAGTTATTTTGTAGCCAAGCATGGCAAAGATAATAGCCAGGATCGGCACAGTGAAATTTAAGATCGCATAAGGTGCATATTCGAAGGGATGAACGGCCAGTGTTGACATGATAAACACCGCACAAGTATTCCATGGAACAAAAACAGAAGTGACCGTACCGCCATCTTCAAGTGCCCGTGAAAGATTTTTGGATTGCAGATTTTTATCCTTAAATGCCTGTGTATACATTCTTCCCGGGAGCAGAATGGAAATATACTGCTCTGCAGCCGCCACATTTGTAAAGAAGGCAGATAGCACGGTAGTTGCTACTAAGCTTCTTGCTGAACGGGCCAATTTCAGTATCTGTTCAACTATGGCTTTTAACATGCCTGTCTGCTCCATAACTCCACCGAAGGCCATCGCCACAATCGTAAGGGACACGGTGTACATCATATCGTCAATGCCGCCTCTATTGAACAGCTCGTCCACCATTGTGTTGCCTGATTCTATTGAAAATCCGCCCTGAAGAGTGTTGACAGCATCCCCCACAGCACCGCCTTGGACAAAAATATGGCAAAGCCAGCCAAGGAAAACACCAACCGCAAGCGCAGGCAGTGCAGGTACCTTTTTTGCAACTAACCCTATAACAATTACAGGTACCAATAAAAGCCAAGGAGAGATGACAAAGTTCTCTGATAAAACATTCATGACTCCAGTAATTTTATCATTATTCAAATCATCTCCGCCAAATTGCCTCCCCAGAAACCAATAAGCAATAATGGCAATGGCCAGCGCCGGAAGGGTTGTGTAAAACATATGTCTTATATGCTCAAAAAGATCCGTGCCTGTGATTCCCGCAGCCAGATTAGTCGTGTCAGACAGCGGAGACATTTTATCTCCGAAATAGGCACCTGAGATGATAGCTCCTGCCACCATCGGAGCCGGGATGCCCATGCTGATTCCAATTCCCATTCCGGCAACGCCAATCGTTCCCATTGTAGACCACGAGCTCCCGATTGCAAGTGTGACAATGGCACAGATAATACAAATTGAGACTAAAAACATGGATGGCGTCATCAGCTTTAATCCGTAATAGACCATGGTCGCGACAATCCCCCCGCCAATCCAGGAGCCAATAGTCAAGCCAACCATTATGATAATCAGAATAGCCGGGAGGGCTAACTTAATGCCTTTATAGAATCCTTCCTCAATATCGTTCCACTTATAGCCAAAACGCCAGGCGATGAAAGCGGATACAATTGTTCCGGTAATTAAAGGCACATGAGGGCTTCCCTCAAACTTAACGATTGTAATAATCATGGCAGCAATCATCACCAGCAGCGGCAGCACTGAAAACCAAAATGGGATTTTCTTTCCTGTTTCTTGCATGTATGTTCCTCCTTTTTAAAGTTGCAGTTGGTTTAACTATTGCAAGATTAATGCCAAGATATAAAATTCCAACATTTTTCAGACTATTTACGTTAAAATTTTAATTTTCTTCTGTTTTATGCAGGTAAACATGCAAAATATCTTGTCGAGCGCCCGCTCATTTTGCACGAACAAGCAAATAATTTTTGCATCTCAATAAAAATAAAAAACCGGGCAGGAAACCCGGTTTATATATTTTATTACTTCTTAATAAGATCCTCGCGCTGAGACTGGTCAATCCACTCTTGAAGCTTATCCTTAAGTGTGTTGAATCCCTGTGCAGATTCGTCTTCCATTTTGATTGGAGCTGCTTGGCGCTTGCGAGGCTTTCTAGCTTTCGCTTCTGCTTGTGGAGCTTCTTCTGTTGCACGGATTGATAGACCAATTTTTCCTGCTTCTTCGTCAACAGATAGCACTTTCACCTTTACTTCATCGCCCACTTTAAGATGCTCATTGATATCTTTAACGAAACCATGAGTCACTTCGGAAATGTGCACTAATCCCTGTGTATTCTCATCTAATGCCACAAACGCACCATATGGCTGAATACCTGTTACCTTTCCTGTAATAACACTGCCTACTTCGATTTTCTCAGACATGAAAACACTCCTATTTAAATTCAAATTTTATCTCTTTATACGCAATAAAAAATTATATCATAACTTCATAAAAATATCAAAAATGATTTTGATGGCAATCACAGCCATTTTATCCCATAAAAATTCTGGACAGTCATTCATTATAATAAAACAATCCGCAAACAATATGTAGACATCTTTTTTAGTTTGTTAACGAAATGTTCATGAACTAGAGCAAGGATTTTAAGTTTCTCATGATAAAATATAGATAGAAGAAATTGACAGTGGGAGTGATGGATATGTCAAATATCGGCCATAACATTAAAGCTTGCCGCGAACGTGTAAATATGACCCAGCAGCAGCTCGCATTAAAAGTGAGAGTTGGGACGGGGACGATTGCAAAATATGAAAATGGAGACCAGATTCCTGATACCCAGACTGTTTTAAAAATTTCAACCGCCCTCGATATACCAGCTTCTGAGCTGCTTGAACAAGAACTTCAGAAGGGCCAGTCAGGAATCGATTATGAAATCGAACAGCTTGTGCGTGAAATTGGCACCAAAAAAGCAAAGCTCATCTTGCGCAAAGCAAAGGAATTCAGCGAGGAAGATTTCCTCCGTGTTATGCAAATGCTATATGAAATCAAATATGACCAAAAAGTTTTATAAAAGGAAGTATATAAAAAGGGAATACTGGTTAGCCTTGTAGTGTAAGGCTTTCTAGTATTCCCCCCTTTTTGAAGTTGACAATCTGTTGTGGATTGTCCTTTTTTTTATGCCTTTTGGTTTCGCTTTAAGAAATGGCCAATTCTCTTAATTGCTTCCTGCAGAAGTTCCATGGAAGTGGCATAAGAGCAGCGTACATGGCCTTCCCCGCTTTCGCCAAAAATATTGCCTGGCACCACCGCTACCTTTTCCTCCAGCAGCAGCTTTTCTGCAAATTCTTCAGAAGAAAGTCCCGTACTTTCAATAGATGGGAAAGCATAAAAGGCTCCGCCCGGCACATGGCATGTTAATCCAAGTTCATTTAGGGACTGAACAAAATAATTCCGCCTGCGCTTATAGCTCTTTTTCATATCCTCGACATCTGATCTACCGGTTTTCAAGGCTTCCAGAGCGGCAAACTGGGCCATCGTGGGCGCACACATCATCGCATACTGGTGAATTTTCAGCATCGCCTGGGAGATCGTCTCAGGTGCGCAGACAAACCCCAATCTCCAGCCTGTCATGGCAAACCCCTTTGAAAATCCCGAGATCAGGATGGTTCTTTTTTTCATTCCGCTGATTGTGGCAAAACTCGTATACTCGCCATCATAAGCAAGCTCCGCATAAATTTCATCTGAAAGAACCAGCAAATCGTACTTTTCAGCTATTTGGGCGATGGCCTCCAGTTCACTTCCATTTAACATTGTTCCAGTCGGATTATTGGGTGAACAAAGTATAATGGCTTTAGTCCGGTCAGTGATTACTTTTTCCAGCTGCTCAGGCAGAATCTTAAACCCATTCTCTTTTAAAGTCTGGACCTGAACAGGCACACCGCCCGCAAGAGACACTAATGGCACATAGGATACAAAGCTTGGTTCTACAACAATTACTTCATCACCCGGATCGAGGATTGCCCTAAGAGCTATGTCCAGCGCCTGGCTCGCTCCCACCGTCACAATTATTTCACTCCGGGGAGAATAAGAAACTCCGAAGCCTTTCTGCATATAGCCTGCAATTTCCTCCCGAAGCTCCATTAACCCTGCATTAGCCGTATAGGAGGTATATCCCTGCTCAAGGGATAGGATGGCTGCTTCACGCACTGACCAGGGTGTGATGAAATCAGGTTCCCCCACCCCAAGCGAAATGACTCCTTCCATTCCTGCAGCAAGGTCAAAAAAACGGCGAATCCCGGAAGGCTTCAGCTCTTCTACCGTTTTGGATAAATAGGATTTAGTTCCATTCATTACGGTGACACCACAATTCGTTTGTCGTCTTCATTTTGTTCAAATATAGTGCCGTCATGCTTATATTTTTTTAGGATGAAGTGTGTGGTTGTCGATAAGACAGAATCGAGAGTCGACAACTTTTCTGATACAAATCGGGCAACTTCATTCATAGAACGGCCTTCGATGATGACAGAAAGATCATAGGCCCCGGACATTAAATAGACAGACCTTACCTCTTTAAAACGGTAAATTCTCTGTGCAACTTCATCAAATCCTACCCCGCGCTTTGGAGCGACCTTCACATCAATCATAGCGGTAACTCCTTCATGACCGTCGACTTTTGACCAGTCAATAACGGAATTATAACGCACGAGCACCTTCATTTCCTCGAGTTTATCTAAAATAGTTTCAGTTTCCGCCTTACTTAATTCAGCCATTTTTGCAATGTCTTCCACAGGGATTCGTGCACTATTGTTTTCTAAAATTGCCAAAACCTCTATTTGCTTTTCAGTTAATTTCACCTTTGTCGCTCCCATCCTTTAGTGATTTACTCTATAAAATAGTTACATTATAGCAAAAACTGCGGAAAATAAATGTGTCACTTTCATTATTTATTAATTTCTTTAAAATCATATGTGTCAAGATTAAGTTTAAGGGGAAAATAAAGTAAAACTGGGACTAGGAGGGACAGGCCAATGGAACAAGCGACTTTTTCAGGAACAGAGCCAATTAATGGAACAGATGTTTATTATGAATACTACCAGCATGAGTCCTCCAGGGATACCCTGGTTCTGCTGCATGGTTTTCTGTCATCCACCTTTAGCTTTCGCAGGCTGATTCCTCTGCTGCAAACGGAATTCAATGTGGTATCAATGGATTTGCCGCCCTTCGGCAAAAGCGGGAAATCCCAGCAGTTCATCTACTCATACAAAAACCTGGCGGATACGGTTATCCGCTTATCAGAAAAGCTGGGCTTTGAAAAAGTTACTTTAGTAGGTCATTCCATGGGAGGCCAGATTGTTTTAAATGTCGCTCACTCCAAGCCTGATCTAGTAGACCAGGCAATATTGCTGTGCAGTTCCGGATATATGAAGCGAATGAAGCCGCATATCATCTTTTCAAGCTACATACCTTTCTTTCATCTGTATGTTAAATTATATCTTCAGCGATCAGGGGTAAAGCAGAATTTAAAAAATGTTGTCTACGATCATTCCATGATTGATGATGAAATGCTCTACGGATATTTGTCGCCATTTTTAGAAGACGATATTTTCCGAGCCTTAACCAGGATGATCCGCGACAGGGAAGGCGATATGCCTGCCGCTGCCTTGAAGAAAATAGAAACGCCGTGTCTTTTAATTTGGGGAGAACATGACAGAGTCGTCCCGCTTCATATCGGCAAACGGCTGAATAAGGATTTAAAAAATTCCAAGCTGGTGGTCTTAAAAGATACCGGGCATCTCGTGCCGGAAGAACGGCCGGAAGATGTTCTTCAGCACATTAGGAGTTTTATGAATACCGTTCGGGTACAGGAGAGTGTATAGGAAGTGTATTGTGAATAAAAATGGCAGCCCCCAAGGTCTGAGAGCTGCCGTTTTTTATGCTAAATAGCACAGGAGCCATTATTCTTGATTTCCAGAAGGCGCCCGGAGAGTTCTTTGCATTTTTCCAAAGGAATGATTTCCTCAAACGAAAATTCGTAAATCGATTGAATCTTCCTGGCCAATTTCACCTGATCATCCAGATCATGGACGGCTTGGACTGAATCAGCAATTTCAGTGTCATAATTGCCCGGCCCCACTCCGAATGGATCCCACTGATCCAGGGTGTAGACAAGCAAAAGATTCGTTTGCTGAATTTCCATGTATATCACCTTTTTATTATTCGGCAGATTGAGCCGCAATATTTTAATTTTTAGTATCAATATCATATCATAGAGTCAGGATACATAAAAGAATTCTAAAGGCGGTGACAGGATTGAATCGTTTTAATTTCCATCAAAAAATCAGCAGGGAAAATACAGCTTCTGTTAAGTGGGATCGGACCAAGGAGGTTTTTGGCAGATCCGATGTATTGCCCATGTGGGTGGCAGACATGGACTTTCAGCCTCCCGAAGAAGTGAAGAAATCCATTGAAGACAGAATAGCTCATGGGGTCTACGGATATACGTATGCACCTGATTCAACTGCAGAATCTATCGGACAGTGGCTATACAAGAGGCATGGCTGGAAAATCGAAAATGAGTGGATTCTATACAGCACAGGAGTCGTTCCCTCCATCGCAACCGCCATCCAGGCTTTTACTGAAAAAGAGGATAAAGTAATGCTGCAGTCTCCGGTATATACTCCATTCTTTGAGATGATTAAACAGAATGGGCGCACAGTCGTTAATTCTCAGCTGAACCTCGAGAATGGCCAGTACGAAATTGATTTTGCCGATTTTGAAAACAAATTGAAAGAGGGCGTAAAACTATTCCTGCTCTGCAATCCTCACAATCCGGGAGGCCGAATGTGGACAGAAGAGGAACTGAGGAAAATAGGGGAGCTATGTGTTAAATATGATTGCCTTATTCTTTCCGACGAGATCCATTCTGATTTAATTTATAAAGGCCATAAGCATTATCCCATTGCTTCACTGGATCCGCGATTTGCAGAACTCACAATCACCTGCATAGCTCCGACAAAAACCTGGAACCTTGCAGGGATTCAAGCTTCAGCTGCCATTATAAGCAATGAGAAGCTGCGGAAAGCTTTTCAGGCAGAACAGCACAAGCAAGGATTCTTCACGCTATCCGCTTTTGGAATTATCGGCATGGAAGCAGCTTACCGACATGGTGAAGAATGGCTCGATGGTCTAATGGATTATCTGGCTGAGAATAAAAGAACTGCTGCAGAATTTATCGGGGAACACCTCCCGGGTATTCGCCTGATGGAGCCAGATGGCACATATCTGCTATGGCTTGATTGCCGCGGATTGGGATTAACTGATGCCGAACTGCGCCAAAGCCTTTTGGAAAAAGGGAAACTAGCCCTGGAACCAGGCCCGAAATACGGTCCAGGAGGCGAAGGATTTGTTCGAATGAATATTGCCTGCCCGCATGAAGTATTGGCGGAAGGGCTGGAGAGGCTGAAAAGAGCTTTTGGGTGATAGTGTTTGTGGAGGCACGGCTGGGGCCGTGCTTTTTTGGTGTGCTGGGATATCGCGGTTGTCCATACTGATTAACTACCATTCTCTCTTGTTTCTCTTTTTTTTCGTCGTTAATACTTCTGATTAACTACCATTTTCCTCTTGCAGTTCCTATTTTCGGCGTTAATCCCTCTGATTAACTACCATTTTCCTCTTGTCCCTCCTATTTTCGGCGTTAATCCCTCTGATTAACTACCATTTTCCTCTTGCAGTTCCTATTTTCGGCGTTAATCCCTCTGATTAACTACCATTTTTCTCTTGCCCCTCCTATTTTCGGCGTTAATCCCTCTGATTAACTACCATTTTTCTCTTACCCCTCCTATTTTCGGCGTTAATCCCTCTGATTAACTACCATTTTCCTCTTGTCCCTCCTATTTTCGGCGTTAATCCCTCTGATTAACTACCATTTTCCTCTTGTCCCTCCTATTTTCGGCGTTAATCCCTCTGATTAATAACCATTTTCCTCTTGCAGTTCCTATTTTCGGCGTTAATCCCTCTGATTAACTACCATTTTTCTCTTGCCCCTCCTATTTTCGGCGTTAATCCCTCTGATTAATAACCATTTTCCCTTGCCGCTTCTAATTTCGGTGTTAATCCATCTGACCTCCATTCACTTTTTCTTCTCTTTGGCATGCTTGTTGGTAAAAAGAAGCTTTCCCCCTTCCCTTTTTCTCATAATTTCTAACTAAAATCCTCTGCACCACTTTCCCAGAACCAATACCACCGCACCAATCCACTATTGTGTTTGTAGTAATTTTCCTATCAGGAAACAAAACCGCAAATTCCTTCACGTTTCGCAGTACCGCAGTGTCCACCTTTTCTTTCGAACCACATCCCTCGCACGTTAAGTAACCTTGAGTTAAGGGGGTCAAAAACGAAGAACACGAATCACACAAAATCCCCTTCCTCAATTGGTCATAAGTGTATTCTGGAATCCGCACATAGGGATTCTCCTTCAGGCAGCTGGCATTTAACTGTTCAGCCAGCTTCCGGTTTCTTGATTTCGCCGCATTAGGGATAGTTTTTAATTTCTCCAGGAATCGTTTAAGCTGCGAAGGAAATACTGCAGGAATATTGATAGGAGCTTGATAAAGCTGAAAGCCGGGGTTAATGAAGATCAGATGTGATTTGATGGGAAGATGGTAGCCGAATTCTTTAAGGAGGCCCCGTAAAAGGGTTTCGCTTCTTTGCAGCTGGAGGAGGGGACTTTTTATTTCTGTTTTGGATAGCAGGGAATACCATCTCTCATTTTCTATGTAATAGTCACCTTCGTAGTTTTTCACTTCAAAGACGAATATAGTGTCGCCGGCGATAAGGAGGGTATCGATTTGGAAATGGGTATTGCTGTTTTCCAGCAATAGATCATTTAGTATAATGCAAGAGTCTGGCAAATCCTGAAGCTCCCTGTCAAAATGAAGCTCGCCTGCATAGCCCTTCTCTAAATGCAGATACTGATTTTCATTTTTCAAAGGCAGCTCCAGACGGCGGGACAGAAAGCGGAGCATTTCCAGCTCCTTTGGTTCGAAACGGAGTCTATTAATCGTAAATCACATCCTTTATTAAGATAATTTAATCTTATGAAAATTCTGCCATGACCACAAGCAAAATCCCCTTGGTTTTTACATCAAAGGGATTCATAGTACATATTCAGCAAGCACGCTCTGTACTTCGTATATGTTCAAGTTTTTATTAAAATGCTTTTCAATTGGTTCGTCTGATCCTGAGATCCAAATTTTTAATTCGGCCTCCAGATCGAAGCTGCCTGCGGTTTCAATGCTAAAATGGGTGATGTTTTTGTAAGGGATGGAATGATACTCGATTTTTTTCCCTGTGATTCCTTGCTTATCCACCAGAATCAGGCGCTTGTTTGTAAAAATGAATAAATCACGGACGAGTCTGTAAGCTTTTTCAACCTGTTCACTCGGGGCAAGGACTGCTGAAAATTCCTCCTGAACCTCATTAATGTCCGCTTCAGATGCATTGCCGATAAAACCATCGAAAATTCCCATTTAACCAACCTCCATTATAAGGTTTAACTCCATTATACGGATCGTCCGGAAAAATTCCCAGTGATAAAGGCTTTCCCTTCCAGGAAAGCCTTCAATTGTTTATTCTTCTGTTGATTGATCGTCCTGTGCTTTTTTCTGACCTTCTTCTTCTTTATCTTTTGAAATACGGCCGCAGGCAATGCGTTCTCCTGAATCTCCTGCCGGCTGAGTCATGCCATCATCTGGCCCGTCATGGATGACAATGGAGGTCCCTTCCTTTGTCAGCAAAGAATTTTTGTCTTCTTTTAACGTGACCTGGGGCGCCATAAAGTCAATCTTAACCTTTCCGTCATCCTCAACAATCAGGTTGGGGAGATCACCCGCATGTGAGCCTTTCGGGTGAAGCAGCCCATGCTCTTTATTGTCCGGGTTAAAATGGTTTCCGGCTGATTTAAAATCAGGGGGGTCGCATTCAGCCTTTTCATGAATATGGATGGCAAGTTCTCCCGGCGGCAGTCCGCTCAGATCCCCGCTCAATTTTACTCCGCTCGCCTGTTCCTGCACCTTAATTGTGCCTAATGAATCACCTGCAGCATTAAACATTTCAACTTCCGTATTCGTAATGTTCTCTTCCCCGCAGCCGGACAGAAGAAGAACAAAACCAAGCATCAGCGCTTTTCTCATGATTGAATCCTCCATCAAGACATTTTGTCTTTAGTGTTGCCCAATCACTTAATCAATAAACAAAAAAAGAAGAACAGCCCTCAGCTGTTCCCCCCTTGTCTATTTTGCCTGTCGATGCGCTCTTCAAGCTCTTTCGCCTTGGCTGCTTCGCGCTTTGACACACGGATAATTAATCTCATTGTAAGAATGGCCGCTACTAAAAAGATGGCAAACGTTACAGCTGCAGGGCCATATTCTGATTTATCTTCCGGAAAATATAGAAACAGCGACAGTACATACCATTGCAACATCCTAATCAATCCTTTCTGCTAAAAGCAGTGTCCACCGAATTATTATATCAGCAATGATTACACAGTCCAATGTTTAAACACTTATTTTAAAACCTCGATCTTTTCAATGACCACATCTTCCGCAGGCTTGTCCTGTTCGGCTGTTTCAACTGCTGCGATACTGTCGACTACATCCATTCCCTCAACAACCTGTCCAAAAACGGTGTGCTTATTATCAAGCCAAGGTGTACCGCCTTTTTCATAGGCTTTAATAATTTCTTCCGGATAACCTGCCTCTTCCATCTTTTCCATCATGCTTGGATCAAGCGTTGTGTTCTGAACAATAAAGAATTGGCTTCCGTTAGTATTGGGACCAGAGTTCGCCATGGATAAAGCTCCGCGGATATTATAAAGCTCATTGGAGAATTCATCCTCAAATGATTCACCGTAAATGCTTTCTCCGCCCATGCCGGTTCCCTCAGGGTCGCCGCCCTGGATCATAAAATCTTTAATAACCCGGTGAAAAATCAAGCTGTCGTAATAGCCATCTTCACTATGCTTAATGAAATTTTCAACCGCTTTGGGAGCCTGATCCGGGAAAAGTTTAATTTTAATATTCCCTTTTGATGTCTGCATTTCCACCAGTCTTTCATTTCCCTCGACTTCTTCGGTTAATTGCGGAAAGCTGTCCGGTGCTTCTTCACTTGCCTGGTTATCTGTCTGGCTTTCTTCAGTATCAGAACCATTTGCCTTGTCCTCTTCTTTTTCAGTGCTTGTCCCGCATGCTGCCAGAATCAGCATCAGAAAAAGAAGCGGTGTTAGAAAACGCCATTTCATTTTCTCATCCTCCTATGAAAAAACTAATCATTTTTTAGCTTACCTGATTTATTGAAAATTTGCACTTTGTTTTTTCAAGCTTCATAATGGTGCTAAAGAAAAATGCAAAGGAGAGGTTAGATTGGCAGAAGTAAAGATCGGCGACAAAGTAACAGCCATCTATAAAACAGGCAAATATATCGGGGAAGTTACAGATATCCGGCCACAGCATTACCTGGTCAGAGTGCTGGCGGTCCTAAAGCATCCAATGCAAGGCGATTTGCATAATCCAAAAGAGGCGGACGTGATACTTTTCCATGAGCGCCGCGCGCTTGCATTCAGAGAGCAGACCAATGTGCCTAAGCAGATGGTAAAGCCATTTGAAGAAGAAATGCCGGATTATAAGGATTCGCTGCAAATAGCTTTGGATAAAATGAGAACGGAGCTGGAAGGAGATTCTTCTCCCTGGGCAGAACAAAGCATAAGGAATCTTGACTCATTGGAAAAGGATTATTTTAAGTAAAATGAAAACAAGCCAAATCATTCTGATGGATTTGGCTTGTCAGGCAAATTTATTAAACAGTTTCGAGAAGTCCACCCGATCGCCAATTGTAGTAGGTTCCGGCTTCTGCAGATACTTCTTATCTTTTTCTACCAATCTGAAAATATTGTAAGTCGTTAGGGCATCATCTAAAGCTCGGTGGTGTTTTCCTGTTCCTTCCTTGCCGTATTCCTGAACGGCTTTCCATAATCCTGTCTGGTTTTGGTCCCCAAAAAAACGCTTATATTCCATCGAAAGGTCCACTTCCCTGCCTCTGAACGGAAAATCAACTCCAGCCTGGCTGCAATTATTCCTAAGCACCTTCATATCCATATTTCCCCACGTAACAATCGTGCATGGACGGTTCCTGTTCATATCCATCATTTTTTTCACCAGTTCAAGAAAATCGATGCCCCGGTCTACCTGTTCCTGTGTTATATGCAGAAAGGATTTGCAACGCTCGGACAATATCGGAAACCGGACAGGAGTTACATATGAAGAGAACTCTTCACAAACTTGATTGCTGATGACTGATACAATTCCCGCTTCGATAATTTCCGGAAAAAACCCTCTGAAAGCACTGCCTTTCTCAGGCATGGTAAACTCAAAATCAATAAATAGGTATTGGTGTTCCTCCCCCATGTTTTCACCTGCTTTCCATTAGAAAATTTACGCACACAATTTCTTATATTATAGCATGAAATATTTCAATTTTCTGAGTAAATTGCATTTAAGCCGGAATTTTTCAGCAGCATTTGCCTTCTTTTAAAAAAGCTTAACTCCGCAGAAAAAAAGCCGAAAAATAGGATAGAAGTTTAAAATAACGGAGGCGGATTCCTTTGCGTTCTTGGTCTGGATTTATGATCATCATTCTTTTGCTTCCTATTTTTTCTTTACTGGTATTTGCTGTCTCTGCTGAATCGCAAAAGGTCCAGGGATTCCATGAGCTGCTGGATGAAAAGCTTGAAATAAAAGAAGTCAGCCTGCCCCAGACAAGTTATATTAAAGCAGGCAACGGCAAGGTAATCTCTGAAATATATCATCCGGTAAACAGAATCAGCCTATCGTCAGGTGACATTCCCCCTTTTCTTAAGGATGTATTTATCACAGCAGAGGACCAGCATTTTTATGATCATGCCGGATTCGATGTTGCTGCCATTGGACGTGCCCTGGCCGGCAAGATCCATCCATAAAATCACTGATCTAAAAGGAAATTTGCTTTATAGCTGGGAGGATTTTCAAACGCAAATTTGGAGCGAAAAAACGATAGAAAAAGTGAGGGATTTAATGGCCAGGACTGTTCAATCCGGCACAGCCCGGAAAGCACGTCTGCCAGATGGTTATGCGGGCGGCAAAACAGGAACCACAAATGGCTATCATGATTTCTGGTTCGTGGGCTTAACTGGCCAGTACACAGCAGGTGTCTGGGTTGGAAAAGATCGGCCCGGCAGTCTGGCTGCTATCGAATCGGATTCTCCCCAGCTGCTGATTTGGAAGGATATAATGTCTGATTAAAATGATATGTTTACCTTAAAAGGAGGCCCTTTACAGCGGCCTCCTTTTACTATATCGGCAGACTGGCCATGATGCTGTTGTATATTTTCAAAGAAAGATAGAGTATACCGGTTAAAAGAGAAGACCAGACAATAAGCTGAAAAAAAATCACACCAGCGATGCCGGCTGCAGTCAATGAAGAACTGGCTTTATAAACAAAATAACTGAAATAAATAAAGGTGGCGGCCGCAAAGAGGATGCCAATTCCGGCATAACTGAACAGACTCAGAAGCGACAAGGCGCCTCCAATAAAATAGATGGCCGAACCTTGCCTTGCCTTTGTCAGACTTTCCCCTTCCAGATCTTTTGAAAAGAATAGAAGTGAAAGTCCATTGACCGTATCTGCAACCAATTTCAGGGCGGCAAACACCATAAAAAAAATGACCAGGAGGAGAACCGTAAGTGACAGCTTTACGCCGCCTTCTGAAAAGAACTCCAGCATCCCCTGGTAAACTCCTGATTTTTCCAGAAAATAAACTAATTCCATCTGGGTTTTTAATGCCAGAGAAGTACTAAACAAAATAATCGCGAAGAGTGGAAAATAACTCGTCAGATATGTATTTTTCATTTTTCCCCATCCATATACGCCTTTCTTTACTCTAGCTATCTATTATCAGTGAATTTCATAATTTTTACAACAGCTTATCCCGTCTGTATATTTCAGTGTTTCCCGGCATAGACATAAACTATATTCTAGTAAATCTTGCGGTAAATAGAGAAAAGGGGGCAGGAAATGAAAAAAGGAATATGCTGTTTTTTGTTTGCAGTCTTGCTGTCAGCTCAGTACCTTATGCCTGCGAAAGCTGCTGATGCTGAAAAAGAGTTCGAGGACATCCTTGAAGAACAGCTTCGCAGCACAGTTCATTATTACAGCGAAGACTCCTTTTCGGTCATTGATGCATACGGTATGCAGGGGCAAGTAACAAAAGTTGTTGCACCTGATGACCCGCAAACATCGCAAAATGAAGAGGAAATTGAAGAATATTCATCTCATATCGGAATTGTTTTTTTGGAATTAGAGCAAAAAAGAGATGACTTATTTATTTTTAAGAAGAAAGATTTCTTTTACTATGATTTTGATAAAAATGAATTCCTGACAGCATCCAATGTGCTCGGCAATGAATCAATCAGGGAATTTTTTGAATTGTATTCGGACGATATTGAGAAAAATATTACGCCCTTCTCCAAATTTCTCTTTTTATTCTTCCTTTCCTTCATCATTACGGTCCCGCTATTCATCATGATTTTTCATAACCGCGGCCGAAGCAAATTTTAATACAGCAGTAAGAGAGGATGAGCCGTATCTCATCCTCTTCTTGTTGTCTAGCTCCAGCGCCTACCCCCTCGAGGTGTCGGGGCTGGCAAGGCGCTTCCGCTTTTCTTATGACGCTGTCTGTATCCTCACATATTCTCTCGGTTCAAATACCTTCATCTTTTGTTTATTTTCAGCTTCCATTTTGTAATTTGCCGGTAATAATTCGACCACTTCTTCTTCGTCTGCCGGAATATAGAATTCCCTTTTGGTTTGGTGGTCCAATATCCAGGCGCCTGCAAACAGCAGGGCAAAGATTGTAATGGCTGCTGAAATTTTATGCTTAATCATGCACAACACCACCTAAGAGTAGTGTGCGTAGATCAATGATTTTTTATACAAAAATGCTGCTTTTGGAGAAATTTTTTCAAAAAAATTTTTCCTGATTAATTCGTGTTTCTACCTATTTAATAAGAATGGATAAATCCTTTACTGATAAGGGTTTGAAGAATGCACAGACTTTATTTTTAGGTTATAATTTGTTCAGAGGTGCATGAGCGGATAGTAATGATGAATATGGCACGCCTGTCATGCCTGCCCTGGCTGGATAATATGGGGGAAGGTGGAAAAACTTTTATTAAGCGCTTTACATATAGCAGAAAAAGTTTTATACATGCTGCGGAAGAAAAATACAGTTTTCCAAATATGCTGAACTGTTAGATGCCATATTTTGCCGCTTCATCAAGCTGCATAATAGGATCCTTTGTTGAGTAACACACAATTAATTTAAAGGGGGTAATGTTTTGTCTTTGCTTCACCTGGCAATAATTTCACCATTTTTGCTTGCCATCCTTGTGCCTATTGCGTACAAGCTGTTTAGGCAGATACATACGGGTTGGTTCGTACTTCCTCTGCCAATCCTTTTATTCAGTTATTTTATCTCTTATTTATCCATCACCTCCAATCAGCAATCCGTCACAAAATCTTTTTCATGGATTCCCACTCTTGGAATCGATTTCACGGCTAAAGTAGACGGGCTTGGTTTGCTTTTTTCTTTGCTGATTACCGGAATAGGGGCATTGGTTGTTCTGTATTCCATCTATTACTTGGATAAAAACAAAGAAAAACTAAACACCTTCTATGTTTACTTGCTTCTATTTATGGGAGCTATGCTTGGAGTTGTCCTTTCGGATAACTTGATTGTGCTTTATACTTTCTGGGAATTTACGAGTTTTTCTTCATTCCTGTTAATCGGGTACTGGTACCACAGAGAGAAATCAAGATATGGTGCACAGAAGTCGATGATCATCACGGTTTTCGGCGGTCTTTCTATGCTTGGAGGCATCATACTTCTTTATTTGATGACAGGTACTTTCAGCATTTCTGAAATTATTGCTCAATCAGATGAGATATTTTCACACTCATTATTTGTTCCTGCTTTGCTTTGCATTTTGCTTGGGGCTTTTACCAAGTCCGCACAATTTCCATTTCACATCTGGCTGCCGGATGCCATGGAAGCTCCAACACCCGTCAGTGCATATCTGCATTCAGCAACAATGGTTAAAGCAGGCATTTATTTAGTAGCACGTATGAGTCCGATATTTGCGGAGCATTCGCTCTGGCTCTGGCTCATTGCAGGATTTGGCATTACAACATTATTCTGGGGTTCCTTCTCAGCTGTCAAACAGACTGACCTTAAAGCCATTCTGGCTTTCTCAACGGTCAGCCAGCTGGGGATGATCATGTCCCTTCTCGGCATCGGTGCTGCAGCACTTCACTTCGAAACAGTAGATGACAGTTATTTCACAGTTGCCACTACAGCTGCAGTCTTTCATTTGATCAACCATGCCACCTTTAAAGGAAGTCTGTTCATGGTAGCTGGAATCGTAGACCATGAAACCGGAACCCGTGATATCCGCAAGCTTGGCGGTTTGATGAACTTTATGCCGATTACCTTTACTTTAGCGATTATCGGCACATTTTCCATGGCCGGGCTCCCGCCTTTTAATGGGTTCTTAAGTAAGGAAATGTTCTTCACAGGAATGGTCCGTGTTCTGGAAATGGATATTTTCAATTTGGATACTTGGGGATTCTTGTTCCCTGTTGTTGCCTGGGTGGCAAGTGTATTCACTTTCATTTACAGCATGATTCTTGTATTCAAAACGTTCACAGGCAAGTTCCAGCCTGAACAATTAGAAAAGAAACCGCACGAAGCTCCAATCGGGATGCTAATATCACCAATTATCCTGGCTTCACTCGTAATCATTATCGGTTTCTTCCCTAATATTATTTCAAATACGCTCATCTCTCCTGCACAGGCGGCCATCATGCCTGTTGAAGGGTATGTGTATGATACTCATATTTACTTCTGGCATGGATTTACGCCCGAGCTGTTCATGACTTTGGGTGTTATTACATTGGGAATTCTGCTTTTTGTCACTCTGCCGAAGTGGAGAAGTGTGTATAATTTGTTCCCTGAAAAATTGGCATTAAATCGTTTTTACGATTCTATGCTGGAAGTATCACAGAGGGCTTCCTTTAACATAACAAGGTTATATATGAACGGATTCATCAGAACCTATCTTGTGTATATCTTTTCATTTTTCATTGTTGCTTTGGCTACCACACTGGTTCTGAAAGATGCTTTTAAATTCGACACGAGCGAAGTGGCCACCATCCATTATGCGGAGGTTCTGCTGGCATTAGTCATCGCTGCTTCATCTGTTTCCATTCTATTTGTAAAATCCAGAATGACATCCATCATTCTGCTGGGGGCAGTCGGATATACCGTTTCATTGTTCTTTGTTATTTTCCGGGCGCCTGACCTTGCATTAACACAGCTTGTAATCGAGACTATTTCAGTCTCTTTATTCCTGCTTGCCTTCTACCATCTGCCAAAGCTTCGGCATGAGGAGCGGATGGGATTTAAGATGACAAATGCCCTTATTTCTGTAGGGGTGGGTGCAATTGTAACGATGATTGCCCTATCTGCACACAGCAATAAGATGTTTCCTTCAATTGCTCAATATTACGTCGAGAATACGTATAAGGAAGCTGCCGGGAAAAACATGGTAAACGTTATTCTTGTTGATTTCCGTGGCTTTGATACCATGTTTGAAATTACGGTTCTTGGAATTGCAGCTCTTGGAATTTTCGCTATGATTAAACTTCGCCTGGAAGGAGGAAAGAAAAATGAAAACAAATGATATTATTTTGCAGACCGCTACGAAAGTAGTTTTGTTTCTCATTGTTCTTTTCTCTGTCCATATCTTTTTTGCCGGCCATTATACACCGGGCGGCGGATTCGTTGGCGGTTTGCTGACATCGGGGGCAATTGTTCTGCTGCTGCTGGCTTTTGACATGAAAACTGTCTCAAAGATTCTTCCTGTCAATTATATTCACATGATTGCAGTTGGACTGCTTTTTGCAATCGGTACAGGGGCGGGAGCATTGCTATTTAATGTCCCTTTCCTTACCCATGCTTTTGGACATGTTGACTTGCCAGTCCTGGGGGACACTTCCCTCCATACAGCTACACTGTTTGACCTGGGTGTTTTTCTGGTTGTTGTTGGCGTTACGATGACCATTATTCAAACGATAGGGGAGGATGAATAATGGAAATATTAATGGCTTTCGTAATTGGAATTTTATTTATGTCAGCTACTTATCTCATGCTGTCAAAAAGCTTGCTGCGCATTATTGTCGGAACCGGGCTTTTAAGTCATGGGGCACATATGCTGATATTAACGATGGGCGGTTTAAAAAAGGGAGCTGCCCCGCTGCTGGGTGAAAACGCACCCTCATACACCGATCCGATCCCCCAGGCTCTTATCCTGACGGCAATTGTAATCAGCTTCGGGGTCACTGCGTTTTTCCTTGTGCTGGCATACCGTGCCTACCAGGAGCTTGGCACTGATAATATGGATCGAATGAGAGGAACTGAAGGAAATGATTAACTTTTTGATATTGCCCATCCTGATCCCTTTAGTTACGGGTGTCCTTCTAATCTTCGCTGCTAAACGAATCATGCTGCAAAGGTGGATTGCAGGCATTTCATCAGTGATCGCGATCATTTTTTCTGCCTTGCTGGTTCAGAAGGTGCGAATTGACGGGATACAAACGCTGGATGTTTCAAGCTGGGAGGCTCCGTTTGGGATCACGCTTGTTTCTGACATGATGTCAGCTCTGCTGGTGCTGACAACCAGCATAATCGCATTTCTATGCTTGATTTATTCATTTTGGAGCATTGGGGAAGCCAGAGAGAAGTTTTACTATTATGCTGCATTCAACTTTCTAATTGTTGGCGTAAACGGTGCCTTTACAACAGGGGATATCTTCAACCTTTTCGTATTTTTCGAGGTTATGCTGATGGCTTCCTATGTTTTGCTTGTTTTGGGCGGAAAGAAGGCACAGCTTAGGGAGTCCATTAAATACATCCTTGTGAATGTAATATCTTCCGCTCTGTTTGTTGTAGCTGTAGCTTATCTATATTCCGTTGTAGGAACGCTCAATATGGCGCATATTTCCGTTCGCATCAGCGAAGTCAGCCAAGGGAATCCCCCAGGAATTATTACAGTGATTGCTGTGCTATTTTTGATCGTATTTGGATTGAAAGGAGCCATCTTTCCTTTATATTTCTGGATGCCGGGCTCTTACTATGCACCGCCGGCTCCTGTTTTGGCTTTATTCGGAGCGCTGCTGACAAAAGTCGGAGTTTACTCCATTGCAAGAACCTATACGTTGTTCTTTTATCATGATACCGGTTTTACCCATCAGCTCTTGAGCTTTTTGGCGATTATGTCGATCATCGCCGGAGTCATTGGAGCCATTGCGTACTGGGATATTAAGAAAATTATCATCTACAATATCATCATTGCTGTAGGGGCGATTTTGTTTGGAATATCAGCGATGACGACTGATTCCCTTACCGGGTCCATCTTCTATTTGATTCATGATATGATTATTAAAGCAGCTCTATTTTTACTTGCCGGCATCGTTATTGCAATAGCCGGGACAAGCAATTTGCATAAGATAAGCGGGTTGATCAAGCGCTATCCTGGTCTGGGATGGACCTTCTTCATCGCAGCGCTTGCACTTGCGGGAATCCCGCCGTTAAGCGGATTTGTTGGAAAGCTTCTAATTGTTAAAGGCGGATTCGAAGCAGAACATTACTGGGGAGCAGGAATTGTCTTAATGTCCAGTCTTCTTGTGCTGTTTTCAATCATGAAAGTCTTCATTAATGGCTTTTGGGGTACACCCCGCGCTTATAAAGGGGAAGACAAAGTACCTGTCGGCAAAATGATGATTGCCCCGGTTATCCTTATTGTCCTTGCCGTTTTCTACGGAGTCGGCTCGGAGTATGTTTATCCGTATATCTCACAGGCTGCTGAAACTCTTGCAAATCCGGAAATATATATTGAAGCAGTTTTAAAGGAGTATTGAGTATGGCATTTCAAATATTATTAAATGTGTTCCTTGGGTTTATGTGGATGTTTTTAACAGGATCATACGAACCGGTTGCGTTCCTTAAAGGATACCTTTTTGGCCTGCTCATCATCTTTACTTTCAGAAGATTTTTCGATTCACGCTTTTATCTATTAAGAGTTGTGGCGGTAATCAATCTTTTGTTTCTTTTCATCAAAGAGCTGATCTTAGCGAACATCGGCGTGCTCAAAGTATTGTTAAGGCCCAAGCTTGATATGCGGCCAGGCATTTTTGCCTACCCCACTGTTCTTAAAAAGGACTGGGAAATTACAGTGCTCTCGAATTTGATCACACTGACTCCGGGGACACTGGTTGTAGACGTTTCTCCGGATAATAAGATTCTTTACATTCATGCAATTGATATTGAAGATGCAGAGGAAACCATTGATTCCATCAGGAACTCGTTTGAAAAAGCAATCATGGAGGTGAGCCGGTAATGCTGAATACTATTGTTCTAAGTGCCATCCTTATCATTTCGGCTGCCACCATCGGTTTGATTTACAGAGTGATTAAAGGGCCGACCACTCCAGACCGTGTGGTTGCACTTGATGCTATTGGCATAAATCTTGTTGCAATTGTTGCATTGATTTCTATCGCCCTTAATACAAGTGCGTTTGTGGAGGTTATCCTTCTGATCGGGATTCTTGCCTTTATAGGGACCGTAGCCTTCTCTAAATATCTGGAGAAGGGGGTTATTATCGAAAATGAACGAGATCGCTAATATTGTCATTATTGTGCTGATTATTCTGGGAGCTTTTTTAAGCCTTGTTGCAGCATATGGGGTTATCAGGCTTCCTGATATCTATACCAGGAACCATGCGGCTTCAAAGTCCGCTACACTGGGGGTTATGTCCATACTGCTAGGAGCCCTTCTGTTCTTTTATGTTAAAGATGGCTTTTTCAATTCCAGAGTGCTGCTCGGAATTATATTCATCTTCATGACTTCACCTGTTGCCGGGCATTTAATTGCCCGGGCAGCTTATAACTCCGGTGTAGAGCTATGGGATAAAAGTGTACAGGATGACTTAAAAGATGCACCACATATGAAAAAGGCTGGCAGTAAGGAACAATAAATGGGAAAACCGCAAGAAATCCTCTTGCGGTTTTTTTATTTTTTATTTTCTTTTTATTACCGCCATTGTGCATCTGGATGTGCAAATCAGCTTGTCACTTTCATCTGTTATTTTGATATCCCATACCATTGTGGTTCTGCCCTGATGCAGCACTGTTGCGACAGCCGTCACGATTCCATCCTTTTTAGCACGTATATGGTTGGCATTGATTTCAAGCCCTGCAACAGATTCCGTTTCTTTGTCGCAAAGTTCAAATGCTCCTATGCTTGCAACAGTTTCCGCAAGGGCGACAGATGCCCCTCCATGCAGCAGTCCAAACGGCTGGCGGGTGCGTTCATCAACAGGCATAGTAGCAACTACACGGCCCTTTTCAAGCGACACGATTTCCATTCCGAGTGTTTCGATTAAAGTATCTTTCAACTCCATTCCCCTATCCCCTTTCCATATGTAAAATGTTGTCATACTATACTTCATTATATAAGATCAAACTATGTATGTCCTGTAGGACAATCACAAAAAAGAGGTGACCGTCATGAATCGCGTTCGCGAAGGATTAATTCCAACTGTTCTCGGCACCGCTGTTACTGCGGCTGGATATGCAATGAAACAAAACCGCAGAACCAATAACATGTTATCAGATACCATCGTTGGTTTCGGGCTCGCTCATATTGTACTTGGAGCCATCGACCTGGTAGAGCACCGCAATCAGTATTAAGTAAAAAAGGCAGCTTCCAGGCTGCCTTTTTATTTTAAAGTCCCAACCCCTGATCATGCAGCTTTTCTTGCTCCTTCCCGCGCTTTCTTCTGGTGAAGCGAAAAATGAGGACGAGCAATGCAAAGCCTGCCAGGCCAAGCAGTAATTCTTTTTCATGTTTGATGATGGCATCAATATGATCTCCAAATACATAGCCGATCGTGAAAGTCACAGACAGCCATATCAGCGCGCCGCTGTACGCAAACAAAGCGAATTTTTTAAATGACAATTTACTGAAGCCGTATAAGAAAGGGAGAAAATTTCTGATACCTGGAACAAAATAACTGAAGGTGAGGGAAAAGGCATGATACTTTTCCATTAGTTTTAAAGAAGCATCAATCGTTTTAGACATCCTTTTACTTTTATGGAAGTATTTAAGCAAAGGCCTGCCGATCAAACGCCCGATTGTATAACAGGTTGACAATGCAGCCAAGATGCCAAGATAAATGACAATGAAAGCAAGCACAGGGTGAAGTGCTTTTAAAGAGGAAGAAAGTCCAACAGTCATCACGATCAATTCATTTGGCACAGGAAAAATAAAGACCCCTACCCAAAGCCATAGAAACAGCCCCAAATATCCGTTATTCTCAATGATTTCCAAAATCAGTTCGAGTTCCATCCGGGGCCTCCCATCTATGTAAGCAGTGCTCACTTATATATATATTCATTACACTAATATATTCTTCATGCGGTTCTTTTACCCCTTTTCTAATTATATCAATCCTTATAAAAATTGCCTTTCTAATGCACCTTATGCAAACCCTTTTTATCTATGCAGGGTGCAAGGTACATTTTTGCGCGAAAGCATTTTATTTTGTTTTCTCATAGGAATAGCCTTCGTTTCATATATTGGGAATGCGTGCATTGATTAATAATCGAAAGGGGCAGAACCGGATGTACCCCTATTATTATTTTCGCTACCCAAAGCCTGGATACAACCCTCAGCTTCAAAACTGCTGGAATTATCCGCAAGCCTGCCAGTCCTATTATCATCCTGTCCATTTCTACAGAACCTTTCCAGCTGTCGATCCTCAAATGTTCATGAGCTCCGCAAAAAAAATGGAAGTCCTCATGAGAGATGCCAGCACATTGCTTGTAAATATGGCAGAGTCAAAAAAGTTTTCTTATGAACTGATGTCAGCCGCTCAGCAGTCAAAAAAGGATGCAGTCGAAAAAATGATAAAATCAACAGGAATTTCCCGAATTCCTGAGGTGTCCTATACACCTGACGGGCTCAGCCTCCATTTCGAATCTGATAAAGAGGATCCCCAGAAATGCTGTGATCTTACACTAAAGCTGAGATGGATGTAAGTAAACATAAATAAAAAAGCTCTCAATCAAGAGAGCTTTTACCTGTTTAGCGATAATAAGGGTTTCCATATGGTCCATAGCCAGGGTATCCGCCACCGCCATAAGGAGCATATGGTGCAGCTGGCGGGCCATAGAATGGCGGCGGAGGGCCGTAAAATGGACGGGGAGCAAATAATGCTGCTCCTAGCCCGCCTCCCAGGAAACCGCCGAGCAGTCCGCCGACAAAAGGAGCTCCTAAAAAGAAGAACCTTTCGCCCCCGTTTCTATATGGGCTTCTATAATAATACATGCAGGGTAACCTCCTTAATTTTCAATGCCTTCTCTATTTAATATGCAAATGTCCGCATATTGAGTGGGCTACTAGAAAAGCGGAAGGCGCCCGCTTATCGGCTTATGACCTCGAGTCCCTAGGAGCGACAAGCTTATGACCTCGAGCCGATGGCGCCTGGAGCTAGACAACATTAGAAAAGCGGAAGCGCCTTGCCCACCCCCGACAAGCACAAGACGGTCCCTGTAAGAAGGTGTTTTTTCCTTCTGGAAGGGAACGGCTTATGACCTCGAGCCAATGGCGCCTGGAGCTAGACAGCACTAGAAAAGCGGAAGCACCTATGCACAAAAACTAAATCCCCTTAGCCACTGGCCAAGGGGATTTATGGTCTATTAGTTAGCTGCTTTTACTTTAGCAAATGCATCTTCGACAGAAACATACTCATAGCCAAGATCTTTCGCAACCGCTGGGTATGTGATGCTGCCGTTTACAACGTTTACGCCAAGCTTAAGTGCTGCATTGTCTTCAATAGCTTTCACAACGCCTTTGTTTGCAATCTGCAGCGCGTAGTTGATTGTAACGTTTGTAAGAGCAATTGTAGATGTTCTTGGAACGGCACCAGGCATGTTCGCAACAGCATAGTGAACAACGCCATGCTTATCGTAAGTTGGGTTGTCATGAGTTGTAATGTGATCAACTGTTTCGAAAATACCGCCCTGGTCAATCGCCACGTCAACAACTACTGAACCCGTCTTCATTGTTTTAATCATTTCTTCCGTTACAAGCTTAGGCGCTTTAGCTCCCGGGATGAGAACCGCACCAATTACCAGGTCAGCATCTTTAACAGCTTGTGCAATGTTGAAAGGATTAGACATTAACGTTTGGATGCTGTTTCCGAAGATATCGTCAAGCTGGCGCAGACGTTCTGGGCTTAAGTCGATAATCGTAACTTGTGCGCCAAGTCCGATTGCCATTTTTGCTGCGTTGATTCCCACTACACCGCCGCCAATGATGGTAACTTTTCCGCGTGATACGCCTGGAACACCTGCCAGAAGAATACCCATTCCGCCATTTGTCTTTTGAAGGAATTGAGCTCCAATTTGTGCAGACATGCGTCCTGCAACCTCACTCATTGGTGTAAGAAGAGGCAATGTACGGTTTACTTCTACTGTTTCATACGCGATAGCTGTAACACCTTTTTCAGTTAATGCTTTTGCAAGCTCAGGCTCTGCTGCAAGATGAAGATATGTGAAAAGAACCAAACCTTCACGGAAATAGCCATATTCAGAAGCTAGAGGCTCTTTAACCTTCATAACCATTTCAGCAGCCCATGCCTCTGCAGCTGTATCTACGATAACAGCTCCTACTTCTGTATAATCCTCGTTTGTGAAACCGCTTCCATTTCCTGCATCGATTTCTACAAGTACTTTATGTCCGGCTTTTACTAATGCATCAACGCTTGCTGGTGTCGCAGCAACACGATTTTCGTTATTTTTAATCTCTTTAGGTACTCCAATAATCATGGAAAAATCCCCTTTCAATCTATCAAATATGATATTTACTATTGTCAGTATAATAATTTTAGTAAAGCGCTGTCATTGTTAAATCGGTAAAATAAAAGAGCCTCCATTTGTGAAAATCTACAAATGGGGGCTCTTCTTTTCGATTCTCCGAATTTTAAGTTCAAGATATAAAGAAAGTTTTGTATTCGTATTCTTCAGATCAACTTCCCCGATATCGGTTATCCTCTTTAATCGATAATTCAAGGTATTCATATGAATATGCAGCTTTTTAGCTGTTTCATTCACATTGCTGTCATGATCAATGAAGGCTTCCAAAGTAGTGAGCAGATTGGTCCGATGCTCAAGATCGTATTTGTTAAGCTTTTCGATAGCCGGATGCTCATATGGTTCCAGCCTTTTCTTTTCGAGTATGGCATCAAGATAACGGAAAATGCCAAGCTGCTGATAGCTATAGACATGATGGATCTCTTCGGGAAATTGTTCTTTAAGGCGCAGGACCTGCAGTGCCTCCTGATAGCTTTTTTCAACTTTCTCATAGTGCTGATAAGTTGTTCCAGTTGCCCCGTTAATATGATCAATGCTAAATCGAGTCTTCATTTGATCAATGAAAAAATGGATGAATTCTATAAAGCCATTTTCGGAAAGAGCAGGTTCCGGCGGCGCAGCCAGAATAATAAATTCATTCCCCATCGCTGCATGAAAGGTTATATGAACCTTTTGGCTCGTCGAGATCAGATAAATGATATTTTGTTCTATTTTAGAGGTAACTTCTTCTTTAAACCTAAAGACAAGTACAGCAAACGGCGATGGCGGTTTAATGCTTAAATCCTCGAACCTTTCTGCGATTTCATCATGGCTAAGGAAATGGCCGGTTAACAGCTCCCAGAAAAAATCCCGGTAACCCTCAGCTCTTTTTTTCTTTTGGGCGTTTAATCTTAGCATCTCCGTCCTAGCAGACTGTGCAGCAAGCTTTAGCAGGTTCAGCTTGCTTTCTGTTAAGAGGGCTTCTTCTTCTACTGCCCATATGTAGCCTAATACTTCATTATGATTGCGTATGGATATGGCTACCCGATTTCCCAGCCCGATTTCCTTTATTTCAGGGATTCTAAGCGGTTCTCCGCTTTGCATCAGCTGCGGGATCACACGTTCCTTCCATAAACGATTGATCACCTTTTCAGGAACCTTTCTGCTGATAATCGTTGCGATTCTCGCGGTATCTGTCTGGTCATCATGTGTACTGTAGGCCAGCAGGCGATGGTTAACATCTTCTATTGTAACAGGGCATTCCAGGACATCGCGGATCTTATCTACCAATTCCTCCAGATCACTAAATGCCCTCTTAAACGGATCTTTTTCCATTTTATCATCACCCAATTGTAAAACTCCTTTAAACGCCAATTCACTTTTTCTATCCAATTATATTATACCTCAATCCAACCCTGCGCTCTACCAAAGTCATCAAGCCATTCGACATAATCCGCACAGTATTTTGTCAAAATTTTTATAAATTTGCTAATAGTTTTACTTCTCTTATTTGACTTGAAGTTATATTCAGATAATTTTACAATAGGACATGCTCAAAAAAAAATCATATAATAATAGTTTTGTTCACAGCAATTGAAAGCGTTAACATATGGGAGGCGATGGAATTTATGCTTGAGATGCTTAATAAAATTAACGGGGTGCTCTGGGGCACACCAAGTTTGATTTTGCTTTTTGGTACTGGTGTTCTTTTAACATTCATGCTGAAAGGCCTTCAATTCAGAAGGCTGATATATGCGTTTAAATTAGGGTTTACCAAAGAAGGACAGGCTTCATCTAATGATGAGGGCGATGTCAGTAACTTTAAAGCGCTAATGACAGCTCTCGCAGCAACAATTGGCAATGGTAATATCGCCGGTGTTGCCACTGCGATTACACTTGGCGGACCAGGGGCCATCTTCTGGATGTGGATTGTTGGTCTGCTGGGAATGGCAACCAAATATGCTGAAGCCTTGCTGGCAATGAAATACCGAGTGAAAAACGCAAATGGCGAGTACTCCAGCGGACCGATGTATTATGTAGAACGCGGTCTTGGCAAGAAATTCAAATGGCTTGCAGTTGCATTTGCAATCTTCGGAGCATTTGCAGCTCTTGGAATCGGCAACAGTGTTCAATCGAATACCATTGCAGCTGTTATGGACACTTCATTTGGAATTAATAATTGGATTACAGGTGTTATTCTTGCTGTACTGGCTGCTTTAATCATCTTTGGCGGCATTCAGCGTATTAGTACTGTTGCTGGATTCTTTGTACCAGTCATGGCGGTTCTTTATATTGGCGGGTCACTAATTATTCTTGCAGTTAACTATGATCAGATCATCCCTGGATTCCAGACAATCTTCTACTATGCCTTCAATCCGGTTGCAGCGACTGGCGGTTTTGTCGGTGTTGTAGTATCTGAAGCGATCAAGAATGGTGTTTCAAGGGGTATTTTCTCTAATGAAGCCGGTCTTGGTACAGCAGCGCTTATCGCAGGTAACGCAAAAACAGACCACCCTGTAAAACAGGCTCTTGTTGCGATGACTGGTACATTTATTGTTACAATCGTTGTTTGTACGATGACTGGACTGGTGCTAATCTTGACTGGTTTCTGGGACACAACAGGCGGATTGATCTCTGGTGTGGCGCATGACGGCAGCCTTGACGGCGGGGCATTAACAAGTGCAGCCTTTGCCCATGTTCTTGGAACAGCGGGTGAATATATCGTTGCGTTCTCTGTTATCTTCTTCGGTTTCTCAACAATCGTCGGCTGGTATGTATACGGCGAAAAATGCTTTGAGTACCTGGTTGGCACAAAAGGAATTATGGGATACCGTGCCATTTACATCTTTGCGACTGGCATCGGTGCGGTTGCCAACTTAACTACCGTTTGGGCTTTTGCTGATATGGCAAATGCATTAATGATGATTCCTAACTTGATTGCATTAATCCTTCTAAGCAAAGTGGTTGTTAAAGATACTAATGAATTCTTTGAAAACCACTATAAAGCAGCCAATAAGCAGCTTAAGAAAGCTGGCTGATAAGAAAAGCTCCAGACGCCCGCTTTTCTGCGCCTGGAGATAGACAATTATCTAAAGTTTTATACTTTCTTATTTTGTATATGTAAAACAAACACAGGTCCTGGATCTGTGTTTGTTTTTGTTTTAAGCTGTGTCCTAAAATATCTGCCGCCGGAATAACGAACATTCATTTTTCTCGTGAATATAGGCAAATATTCGATAGTGATAAAGAAATTCGTCAGTTAATATTCTTTCTCCTTCAAAAGAATAAGCATCTAAAAAAGCTTCTATTCTGTCTTCATCCTCTTCATCCCATACCCCTCTCATCCAGACTTTATAGGCAAGTCTGCTGTTTAAACCATGATATCCGCTTTCTTCAAAAAGCTCCTCTATTCGCTCCCTTTCCACCTTTCTTCATCCCTCCTCGTATGTTATCCATCCTTATCTGTTTTTATCTTCCTTATACATTTTGGGACAAGGCAAATATACAATTTAAGCACCACATGGGGTTAACTTGTCTATACTATATCGAAGTCTATTTTAAATCAGTAGGATTGATTTTTAATAACACTAAGGGAGGGATAACGATGGAATTGAACCAGTTATTTCATTTAGGCAATAAGACAGCAATTGTAACAGGAGGAGGACGCGGACTCGGGGAGCAAATGGCAAATGCGCTTGGGGAAGCAGGAGCAAATGTTGTCGTCTGCTCACGCAGCATTGAAGCATGTGAGCATGTCAGAAAAAATCTTGAAGCAAAGGGAGTTAAATCTCTGGCAATTGAATGTGACATAACCATTGAAGAAGACATTCAAATGGTCATCAGCAAGACCTTAGAGACATTTGGGAGCATCGATATTCTCATTAATAATAGCGGAACATCCTGGGTTGCACCTTTCCTTGAACTGCCTTCAGATAAATGGGACAAAGTCATGAATGTGAATTTAAAGGGGCTGTTTTTATTTTCACAGGCTGCGGCACAAGTGATGACGAAGCAGGGCAGCGGCAAAATCATCAATATTTCTTCAGTAAGTGGAATGAGGGGTACTCATTCCGCATTTCTTGATGCAGTTGCCTACAGTACAAGTAAAGGAGCCGTTATCGCACTTACAAAGGATTTAGCTGTAAAATTGGCCCCCGCCGGCATTCAAGTGAACGCTATTGCTCCAGGTTTCTTTCCTACCAGAATAACAAAGGTCCTGGAAAAATCGAGTTCAGTTATTCTCAGAAAGATTCCTGCCGGAAGATTTGGAAGTGAACAAGACTTAAAAGGAGCAGCTGTCTTTTTATCATCCAAAGCGTCTGATTACGTGACAGGTCAGGTTCTAGTCGTAGATGGAGGAATGACAGTTTCCCTCTAAGTCCGTTGATTTCCTGGTTGACTTCATAGAAAGGAGAATGTTTATGTCTATTAACCATACCGAAGCCCTATTACAGGCAATAAAAAAGTTAGGGACAAAAGTGGAAAGAGAACTGAATGATTCCATTCAGAACTCTATTAACAAAGAAGAAATATTTAAAAATCTAATCACCCGTTCCGAGGTGACCGCAGCAAGCATGAAAAAACTCCAGGAAGCCATTGAGACACTATCCATCCCTCTTAATTTCCCTACCAAGACTGACGTGTCAAACGCAGCAAAATTAACTGTGCAGGCTGAAGAAAAAATGGACCTGATTGACGAAAAAGTCATGGCTTTGGCTAAATCAGTGGAGGAAATAAAAAAGGCACTTGTCAGCCCTGCCGCGAATTCTCAAGCGGACCCAGATAATATTCTTCAAGTCTTATCTGATTTAAAGCAGTCGCTGGATCAGGAATTGGAATCTTCCAGCAGCAGTGAAAGCGCGGGAAAATAATGGAACAAAATACCACTTCCAAAAAACTGCATGGATTCTTTAAGACCATTCTCCAGCCCGATCCGGAGACCAATTCAACTCCAAGGACCGCAGTTTGGAAAAGAAATAAGGCTACACTCTGGCACTATGCCCCTTCCAGTAAAAAATACAAAATTCCGGTTTTCCTTGTATATTCGCTCGTCAATCAGCCCTTTATTTTAGATCTTGGTCCACAGAACAGTTTAATTGAGGCTCTGGCCAACAGCGGATACGATGTCTACTTGCTGGATTTCGGGATTCCGGGCTATGAGGACAAAGAGATTACGATGGACGATTATATTACTGAATACATCCGGAAGGGGGTAAAAAGAGCTTTATATCACGCCAAAGCAGAAGAAATAACCGTCATGGGCTTTTGCCTGGGCGGCACTTTTGCAGCCATTTATGCGGCCATTGCGGATGCGCCGGTCAAAAACTTAGTATTGTCTGTCGCACCGGTTGACTTCAGCGTCGTCCCTGTCTTTGATAAATGGGCAGAAGAATTGCGGAATGGAGAAGGCAGCCTGGACCCCATTTTTGAAGCATGGGGAATTATACCCGCCTTTGCCATCAAATCTGGTATGCGGCTATTTACTTCACCCGTTTATTACTCTCCTTATTTATCGCTTCTGGCCAGAGCCGACGATGAAGCATACGCCTCCCGGTGGAAACGTTTCAGCCACTGGACCGATGGCCATATTCCATTTGCCGGGGCAGCACTAAAGCAAATCAATCATGACCTTTTGAAAGAAAATAAGCTTGTGAATGGCACATTAACCGTCGGTGAAAGGAAGGCGGTGCTAAGCAATATCAAAGCCAATTTACTCGCTGTCGCTTCGGATAATGACCGCCTTGTTCCAAAAGAGCAGATTCTTCCGGTCATGGACCTCGTGTCAAGCGCTGATAAAACTTTTCATTTGCTTCAGGGGGGGCATGCCAACCTTACTTCAGAAGGAAAAGTTCCTGACTACATGGACAAATGGCTGTCATCAAGATCAGGACAAATATAATATTCATTCCCCTGCAACTGCAGGGGATTCACTTTTAAAGGAGGTATCTTAATGATTTTCTGGAATTTTCCAAATTATATTATATGCGACCACACTATCAGTGCCTATATGGGTTTCGCTTCATTTGTGTTTAAAGACTTATTCTATGTATAGCTTTTAAAACCATGCAATTGCTGCATGGTTTTATTTTTTTAATGTCTTTACTCAAATTGTGTTTTTAAGTGCAGAGTTGCAAATAATAAGAAAATGAACAAAAGGCAGAAGTCCCTTCCAAAATGAGAGCCTGACAGCAGGAATCTGCCTAATGACAAGAGCAGAAGGAGACTATTAATGGACATAAAGATTTTCAAAGCAATCAACCGATTGTCCGGACGTATTGCTTTCATGGACTTTTTAATGATTCTTATATCAAATAGGGCAAGGTATTTATTTTTATTCGTACTGGCATGCATGTGGCTGGCAAAAGGCCCCTCCAAAACAGCCGCGAAAAAGGCTGCTGCAGCTTCCCTGATCGCTATCCTGGTAAATAAGATCATTAAAATTTGTTATTTTAAGCCCCGCCCCTTCATAAAAAACAAGGTTGGCATATTGATCCCAGCCAAAAGAGATTCTAGTTTTCCAAGCAAACATACAGTGGTGTCGTTTGCTGCTTCTATTGTCATTTTTTACGGCAATCGATTTATAGGTCGTATTTTGCTGTGGGTTTCAGCCCTTACAGGCTTCGCTCGTATCTGGGCTGGCCACCATTACCCTTCTGATGTAATAGGCGGTGCAATTATTGGCGGTGCAATAGGCTGGATGACAGAAAAATGTTTACATCTGAATTCAAAAGCAGGAAATCAGGATTATAAAAAAATGTAAAATCCGCACTATCTTTGCCGAAAGAAAACTTGTTTTGTCAGCCGGGAAGGACTTCCCGTTATCCGGATAGAATCCATTGTGAAAACGGGAGGGGATCAGAATGAATACAAGTGCTGCTGCCAAATTGTTAGGAGTTTCGCCAAGCACTATTCAGCGATGGGTTAAACAACTGGGACTCCAGACGGAACGGAATGAACTAGGCCATTACTTATTTACGGAAGAAGACATCAACCTGCTTAAGCAGGTGCAGGATCAGCTTAACCAGGGGATTATATTGCAGGACGTTACGGTAAATGGAAAAAAGGCCAGAAAAGGTACGGTACAGGGAGAAACAGCTGAAACAGCCATGGAGAAAATTTATTTGAAGATCAGTGAGCTTGAGCAGCGGCTGAACGGAAAAGCGGATGATGTTGTCTCCTATCAGCTGCTGCAGCACCGCAGCGAAATAGAAGAGCTGCAGAAAGAGAATGCACGCCTGCTTAAACGGATTGAGGTTCTTGAAGCCAGGACAGCTGCAAAAAGCCGAAGCATCCCCGCTGACACCCTTCTGGTTTTTGATCAGGAGAAGCCCAGGAAGAAATTAAAAAAGAAAAATATTTTTACTATGCTATTCGGATTTTAATAGGCATAAAAGCGTTACGTGATGTAACGCTTTTATGTTGATTAATCATCCCAGCTGAATCGCTGCTCACGAAAGGGGTCACCATAGTTATGATAGCCGTTTTTCTCCCAAAAACCAGGCTTGTCAATTTCAGAAAACTCGATGCCTCTAATCCACTTTGCGCTTTTCCAGAAATAAAGATGAGGAATTACGGCTCTTAGAGGAAACCCATGCTCAGGAGTCAGGAGCTCACCGTTATGAGTATGGGCAAGAAGGCTAGTGCCTTTTAGAAAATCTTTAATGGGAAGGTTGGTGGTCCATCCTTCTTCCGCATGGAGGATTACAAATTGTGCAGTTTCTCTTACACCTGCCTGCCTGGCAATCTCAGCGGCGGAGACTCCCTCCCAAACATTATCAAGCTTTGACCAGCCCGTAACACAGTGGATATCATTTTTGTACTGTGTCTGAGGAAGGTTCATTACCTCCTCATGCGAAAGGGATAATTCCTTTTCCACTTCCCCAAATATCTGCAGATTCCATTCCTGCATATCCTTATAGTGCGGAACATTTCCATAATGCAGTACAGGAAAGGCCGTCGTCACATTTTGATTTGGCGGTACCCGGCTTGAGGTCGGTTTTCTGATTTTCCCAAAATACACTGAAGCCACCTCAGTTCTTTTTCCTTTATCGTACCCTACTTTACGGACTGATAAAAGCAATGAGAAAGCAGCCCCCTTTAAGGAAGCTGCTTAAATTTATAAGATAATTGCCGCCAGCCATCCAAACAGGATGAGCGGAATATTGTAGTGAAGGAATGTTGGCACACAAGTATCCCAGATGTGATTGTGCTGTCCATCTGCATTCAAGCCCGCTGTTGGACCCAGTGTGCTGTCTGACGCAGGCGAACCGGCATCTCCAAGAGCAGCGGCTGTCCCTACTAGGGCAATAGTTGCCATCGGGCTGAATCCAACCTCTAGTGCAAGCGGCACAAATATGGTTGCAATAATCGGGATGGTTGAGAATGAAGATCCAATCCCCATCGTAACAAGTAAGCCGACAAGAAGCATAAGCAATGCTGCAAGTGATTTATTATTGCCGATGATTCCTGCCGCTTGTTCAACAAGGCTTTCAACATCGCCTGTTTCTTTTAATACATCTGCAAATCCAAATGCAGCCAGCATAACAAATCCAATAAACGCCATCATCTTCATACCCTCTGTTAAAAGCTGATCTGCCTCGTTCCATTTAATTGCACCGCTGATATAAATAACTAAAATACCTGTCAGCGCCCCAAAGATCATCGAATCCAGCTGCAGCTGTACAATGAGAGCTGCTGCAATCGCAATGAGAGAAAAAATAATGCCCTTTTTGGAATAATTGCCTTTCTCCGTCTCAATTAATTCTGATGGACGATAATCCCTTTTTTTACGGTAAACAAATAATGCAACTAAAAGACCAGCTGCCATACCGGCTACAGGAATAAGCATAGCCTTCGGGATGTCTGCCATTTCCACTGCCAATCCGCTATTCTCCATATTTTCTGCGAGTATTCCGTGGAATATTTGGCCAAATCCTGCAGGCAGCAAAATATACGGAGCTGTCAAACCAAATGTCAAAACAGATGCTATCAGACGGCGGTCCATTTGCAGCTCATTCATAACCTTCAATAAAGGCGGAATTAAAATCGGAATAAACGCGATGTGAATCGGAATCAGATTTTGAGAAAAAATAGACATTAATAAAATGGAAAATATGATGAGTGCCTTTGATAATGCTTTCCCTCTCGATTCCCCGTCTTTCCCGACCTTTGCCAGGACCCAATCCACCAATAGATTCGGAAGTCCTGTTGCGGAAATGGCTAAGGCAAATCCGCCCAATAACGCATAACTTAATGCAACCTCCGCACTGCCGCCAAGCCCATTTGAAAAAACTTCTATTGTTTTATCTATGCTTAATCCGCCTGCCAGCCCGCCTGCCAATGCGCCCGCCACAAGGGCAAGAACCACATTGACACGCAGAAGGCTGAGAACAAGCATGATCAAAACTGCAAGTATAACTGCATTCATGATGCAACCCTCTTTCTGTACTTATGTTTCATTATACTTTACTGTGCTAAATCGGTAGAGAACTAAAACACAAGTATTAAACTATCATACTTCTACTTTTCTTGTCAATGATTTCGGGCAGATTCAGAAATGGGAGTTTGCGCCAGACGCTGTGTTGGCCGGTATTTTTAGGAATTAGCCGGTAAATCGAGGGTTTTGGCCGGTATTTCAGGTTAACCGGCCGGTAAAGTTCATTTCTTACAGTTCCATTGCGAATTCAAGCTAAAAAACTGCATAAAAAAACTCCGGATCTCTCCAGAGTTCTGAATTCATCTTTATTTTGCTTCAAATCTTTCAACCAGCAGTGCCAATGTACGCACCATAACGCCTGTCGCGCCGTCTGGTCCAAGATCATGGCTTTTAGCTGTTGTCGCTGTACCTGCAATATCAAGATGCACCCATGGTGTGTCTTCGGCAAATTCACCGACAAATCCTCCGCCCATAATGGCATGGCCGGCACGTCCAGGCGAATTGTTCAGATCTGCAACCTTGCTGCTTCTGATTCTTTCTTTATCTTTTTCAAAAAGAGGCAGACGCCAGATTGGTTCGCCAGCTTCATAGGATGCTTCCAGCACCTGCTCAAACCACTCTTCATTATTGGTTAATGCACCTGTTGTTTCTTCCCCCAGTGCAACAATGACACCGCCAGTCAGAGTTGCAACATCCACCAGGTAATCTGCTCCATGATGCTTTGCATATGTTACCGCATCAGCAAGAGCCAGACGCCCTTCTGCATCCGTGTTAAGGACTTCAATGGTTTTCCCGCTCATGGATGTGATGACATCATCCGGCTTAAACGCTGTTCCGCTCACCATATTATCTGTAGAAGGAATAACAGCGACAACATTTTGTTCAGGCTTCAGTTCGCCGATGATTTCCATTGCGCCAAGCACAGCCGCTGCACCGCCCATATCTGTTTTCATCCCGACAATGCCATCCTTCGGTTTAATGGAATAGCCTCCTGTATCAAAGGTAATTCCTTTGCCCACCAGGCCGATGACATCCTTCCATTCTTCCTTGCCCTGATATTTTATGACAATCATCTTAGGAGGCTCTGCTGATCCCTGATTAACTGCCAAAAGAGCACCCATGCCAAGCTTAAGCATGTCCTCTTTTTCAAGGATTTCCACTTCAAATCCGTATCTCCATGCCAGTTCAGAAGAGTAATTTGCCAGGTCAGTGGCGGTCAGCATATTGCCTGGCAGATTGACTAATGTACGGGCTGAGTTCGTTCCTTTCCCGTGGGCATACCCTACTGTAAGGGAGGCTTTTACATCTTCCTCATCTGCGGCTTCACAAAAAACGGCTATACTTTCAATATCTTTTTCCGGTTCATTCGATTTCTGTTTGTAATCTTCAAACTTATAGGTGGAAAGGGCAAACGCCTCGCTGGCTGCATGGGCTGCATCAAGCGCATCTACATTTCCTCCAATAAATGTATCAAGATAAACACCGGCATTTTGAAGCTTGGACGACTTCACTTCCTTAAATGCCCGGCCCAATGCTTCACGCAATTCTTCAAAGCTGAATTCTTTTTCTTTTCCAAGACCTACTGTTATTAATCGTTTTGCACCTATTTTTCCAAAAGTATGTATTTTTGCAATGGCTTTTTTCTTGGCAGAAATATCCCCGCTTTTCACCAGCTCTGTCAGATGGCCATCAAATTGTTCATCTGCACGGGCCAGCACACCTTCAAACCTGGCTGGTTTATCGAAGACACCAACGATCAGGCATTCCTGTTCGGCTGAGAAGTCAATTTCTTTCTTGACTGAAAACATTCTCGCACCCCCATAATATATTTTTCATCTTATTATATCGAAAATATTGAATTATTTCGACTATCTAATTTTATGATGTTTCTACTTTTGCTAATCTTCCAAATATAGCACCAGCTGCGGCAGTTTAGGAAGAGTTTCTATCATTTCAAATGGGAGCCGATCGATATCTTCCGGAAAAATAGAGAGGCATTCTTCAATAAACCCATACACATGCTCAAGATTAATCCCCCAGTGTTCAGGCCGGTAAGACTGCAAGTATTCCTGTGCCGCCTGCATCATCAGCCTTGCTCCTTTGACATTGCCGTATTCATAATGATAGATGCTGACACTCATTTGCAGCAGACCTTTCAGAAATAGATTGCCTTTGTCAGTCATCCACATTTCCTCAAGAAGATCATGGCATGTGTAATAGTCACCTTCATTGAAACTGACAAAAAATTCGTAGTATTCAAGAGGATAATCTTCCATGAAATCACCCCATGTTCAGGACTTCCTATCAATTTCATTTTAACAAAAAGGATAGAGATTATCCTATATATACAATCCTTAAGTATATTCTTTAATTATTGGGTAAAGAAAATAGAGACAGAAAGGAGAATGTTATGGATCCTCTATTATTTACCGCCTTTGCAGCAGGATATATCCTGCTGTTTTTCTGGGCGCTAAGCGCTGTAAAAGACAGCGGCCCCATTAGTGCTGCTTTCCTGCTTCCTGTTCTTCTCGGATTAATTTACGATAACGGAATTCTGGCTGCTGGCCGTTTTATCGGGGAGGGCAATACTTTAAAGCATCTGAATTATGCCCGTTTTGGATTCACGCCTTTTTCACGCCACTGCTTGTCCTTTACTCCTGGAATACTTTAAAACAAGCAGATTTAGAATCGGCCAAAACAGGCACATTTAAATGGATTGCCTATTTGCTTACTGCAGGATTAATTATTCTGGAACTTACTGCTGAGGTATTCGGACTTAAACTGGAAGCAAAGTGGGAATATGGTGTTCTTAGCTATTCAAATACAGAGACGCAGGGTGGCCCTCCCATTATGGTGCTGATTGTATCTGCTGTGCTGCTTGCGGCATCTGTTGTTATTTGGCGCAAACAGGGCTGGTTCTGTTTTTTTGCCGGATCTGTATTGATGATTATCGGAAGCGCCATTGATATTCCAATTGAAAGTGCAGCTGCCGTGAATGCCTTTGAATGGCTTCTTTTGTTTTCACTGACAGCAACAGCTTATTTTCAAAAAAAGCATCGATTAACAAAAACTTAAAATAGATCAGCTTGCAGGAAGGAACAATCTGTTGGAGAATATTAGTTAGTATAGCTTTCGACGTTCCCGAAACTGCATATTTGAAGCTGCAAGGGGAGTATCATACAACTTAGGAGGTGGTCTCATATGGAATTATTGACAAATTTTCCTTTATGGTCTGCTTTGGCAGCCATCTTCTTTGCCCAATTTGTAAAAGTGCCCATTCAATTTATTGCCACCCGAAAAGTGGATTGGTCCCTTTTGACAAGTACAGGCGGAATGCCAAGCTCACACTCAGCAGCAGTAACTGCCCTTTCAACCGGAGTGGCACTAGAGACTGGAATAGACTCCGCTGTATTCGCTGTCTCAGCAGTATTTGCCATTATCACGATGTTTGATGCTACAGGAGTGCGACGTCAGGCTGGGGAACAGGCAATTGTATTAAACCAGCTTGTTGCCGACTTCAATAAATTTGTTGAAGAAGCAAAGACATGGCAGAAGAAAGAAGAACAAGAAAAACAGAAAGAATTGAAGGAGCTGCTGGGCCATAAGCCGATAGAAGTTCTATTTGGCGGCCTGACTGGAATCCTATTAACTTTAGGACTTCATTATTTATTTTCCTGAAGGTTGTGATTTGAAGTGAAAATCCTTTCCTTATGCCCAAGCAATACGGAATTAGTGGAATACTTGGGTTTTACTGATATGCTCGCGGGGGTGGATGATTATTCGGATTGGCCCGGCCAAATCTCCAAGCTGCCCCGGCTTGGCCCTGACTTGTCTATTAATATGGACAAAGTGGAGGAAATGAAGCCTGATCTTGTGCTGGCATCCCTTAGTGTACCCGGCATGGAAAAGAATGTAGCAGAGCTAGAAAAAAGGCAGATTCCCCACATTGTTTTAAATCCTCAAAGCCTGGCAGATATTGAACAGGACCTGGTTTTTGCTGCTGAAAAAATCGGGAAGCCTGAAAGAGGCATTTTGGCTGCTAAAGAGTTTGCGGGAAAAATAGAGGAACTTAAGCTCATCTCAAGCAGGATTGAAAAAAAAACCAGCCTCTATTGGGAATGGTGGCCCAAGCCCGTATTTACACCCGGCAAGGTCAATTGGCTGACGGAAATCAGTGAAATTGCCGGTGGAATGAATTTATTCAGGGATGTTGAGCTTGCAAGTGTCCAGACTGATTGGGATGATGTCCTGAATCGGCAGCCGGATTATATCTGTCTCGCCTGGGTCGGTGTCAGAAGAGAAAAGGTAAAGGCGGAAATTGTCCTGAAACGTCCAGGCTGGAGTGAAATGGAAGCTGTTAAGCAGAACAGAATCCTGGTTCTGGAAGAAGAACTTTTTTGCAGGCCTTCACCACGGCTAATTGAAGGAGCCATAAAATTAGCTAAAAAGATCCACCCGCAGGCATTTTCTATGTTATAAAAATAAAAAGGCAAATCCGATTATTTTCGCGGATTTGCCTGCATTCCGAATTATTTTTTCTCAGATTTAATATATTGCTGTCTAAAAACCTGCATGGATTCATTTTCATTCAGTAATTTTAATTCTTCTTCCGTCAGGGTTCCATCGCCCATTTCAACGATGTAAACATCGAGCGTTTTCTTTCCCCAGTTATTATAAACATCATCTACTGTTTCATAATAAAGGTCCAATTTATTCCCTTTAATGGCGCCGCCTTTATCTGCTACAACACCATATCCATAATCAGGGATAAACAAAATCGTTCCAATCGGAAAAACATTCAAATCTGCTGCGACTGTAGAGTATAAATCTCTTTTTACTTTAACGCCTGAGTATGTAATGCCAAAGGACGGATGATCCGGATTTTTGCCTGTCGACTCGTAAAATGCCGTATATCCAGTAGCTATTACTTGTTGTTTCTGATACTGCGACCAGTCAATCGATTCTTCCAGTGTCGGCGGCTGTTCACTTGCCACAGCTTCACTCGCAGAAATCTTAGGCTCCAGACTCACTGCCTGCTTTAAAAACTTAAATGCTACGCCAACCGATTTTAATGTATGGTCAAACTTTGAATTTCCATCCTCGTCAGCTTGTTCAGCATCACTTTGATGCAGCTGAACAATTGATCGTGCTTCCACTCCGGAAATCGAATGGAAAGTTGTCAATAACGCGCCTATAAATAAGGCTGACATTACCGAACGTTTCATCCATATTTTTAATTTGCTCATCTATTACACTCCTCCCAAAGTTATTCATTTCCCATCTTCGAGAGAAATATTCATAACTTATGGGAGCGGAAGCCTCCGAGCATCCATTTTCAGAAAGGCTAAAGCCAGTAATACCATAGGCTTGGGCGATTTGATCACACTAATCAAAAAAAAATAAAAAATCCCTGCCGTCAGCAGAGATTTCATAACAAATTTAAAACATCCGATATCCTTTTTTACGGAGCAGCCTAATCGTAATTCCGGCAACGATGGCGCCTGCCATTCCACTGCTTAATATGAGGATGTCAGCCAGAGCGAGGCTGGACAATTCAACACCAAGACTGGAAAACGATTCCCCCGGGTTTTGAAAATATTCAATAAAACGAACTTTATCGATGATAAAGATGGCGATAATAGGATAAATAATGGCCATGATCCAAGACATTCTTAACAGCATATTTAATATAAAACCTATCCCAAAAAACAGCACAAAAAATAGAAGCATCGAAATAGGCAAAACGAAAATCGTCATTTGCATGAACTTGTTTCCTCCCTTAGCACATCAATATTTAGTGTACTTTAATGTGGATTGGGGAGTCAACAAGAAAAGCGGAAGCGCCTTGCCCATCCCCCGGACACCTCGAGGGGGTAGGCTGCTTGTGCTAGACAGTTAGCTAATTTCAGAATTTATACATTCTCTTTTGAAAAGAAAAACTTCGCATTCCGCGAAGTTTTTGGTTTATTCCTTTTTCTTTCCTGTACCTCCGCAGCAGCTGCAGGTTTCAGATCCACCTAACAATAATTGGAAATACCCTTTCCCTGAACAATACATACACTCTTTATTTTCATAATTCTTAGCTGTCATTTCATTCATCTCCTTTGAATTTTGTAACTGAATTTTCTGATAATATATCAAGGATATGAATAAATGAAAAGCTCCATATTTCATGAAAAACTATCGTTGGAAACGCATACAAGCATTGTTTGCTTCTATTTTCTCGTTCTATCTCTAAATTTCAGAAAATTATAAAAATAGTTTATATGCTGTGTATCCGAAAGTATCTCCCGGATTAATGCCATTAATCAAAGGCTTTGTAGAGGAATCAGAAGAATCTAATATGTATTTTAAAAGAACTGATCCATCCGGGTCATTAGCCAGCTCTTTCGGATCACGATACTGCACGTCAAAAAGTTCACTTTCCTGAACTTTTAATGATTGTCCAGGCTCTGCTTCAAGCAAAAACAAAACCATATTATCGCTGACTTCCCCTTTGATAACACCTGTACGCAATCCAAGCAAGCCTTTCACTGAACATTTGATTCCCGTCTCTTCTTCTACTTCACGCACTGCAGCTTCATCAGCAGTTTCGCCTGGTTCCACAAACCCTGCAGGCAGAGACCATTTGCCTTTAAGGCCTCCGTATTTCTTTTTAACGACAAGCCAGTTGCCTTCTGGGGAAATAACAAGCCCAGAAACCGCAAGCCAGACTTTTCCCCTTTTATGTTCGACTCCCATCCGAAAACCCCCTTTTACATAAATTCTACCACGAAAAATCTCCATTAAAATAGGGACAGACTATAGAGTCCATCCCCTTATATAAATGATAGCTGATTTATTAAAGAACGTTGAATTTACCTTTTTTCAATACAAGTGATGGTCCCCCAACCATGTAAAGAGCACGGTTATCGATCATCTTCTTCATGAATGAAGCTTTAGTACCAACCATTTTCTTGCCGAATGCAACACCGATCGCATCGTGTTCACCAAGAGAACAAACAGTACCTTTAATATCTGGAGTAAATGTTTCAAGTTCAGTTTTATTGCGGATTAATGCAGTAATGTTTCTTGCACATACTTCACCCTGCTGCATAGCAATTTGTGCAGTAGGAGGGTATGGACGGTTAATTTCTTCATTGATGATTAATGAGCAGTCGCCGATGATAAACAGATTATCATGGCCAGGAGCACGCAAATCAGGCTGAACTTTTACACGGCCGCGCATTGCTTCGATGCCGGAATTTTCAATAATAGAATTTCCGCGCACACCTGCAGCCCAGACAACAGTTGCAGCTTTGATTTCTTCTACTTCATCTTCGCCCTTACCAACGATGATGCCTTCAGGCGTAGCTTCCTTAATAGCTGTTCCAATCATGAATTGTACGCCTTTTTTCTCCAGGTGAGATACAGCGTAATTAACAAGCTCAGGATCGAAGCCAGGAAGAACCATTGGCGCTGCTTCCACGCAAATGATTTTCACTTTGTGGTAGTCTACATCGTACTCTTTGCAAAGCTCAGGAACACGGTTTGCCAATTCTCCAAGGAATTCAATGCCCGTGAAGCCTGCACCGCCGACAACTATTGTAAGGCGCTCGTCTTTTTTCTCGGCGTCTGTATTGTAAGTAGCAAATTGATATTCAATATGCTCACGGATCTGACGCGCAGCATTTACATTGACAATAGAAAATGCATGTTCCTTAAGTCCTTTAATACCGAATGTTTCCGGCTCGGCTCCAAGAGAAACAACTAGATAATCATAGTCAATTTCGCCATTTTCCAAAATGACTTTCTTATCTTCTGTTTTAATTTCAAGAGCAGTTCCCTGAACGAATTCAACTTTGTTGCGGTCAATAACATCTTTTATATCATAGCGTACACGATCGTGATGAAGTGTTCCGGCTGATGCTTCATGCAGCCATGTTGTTTCATAATGGTAGTCATTCTTGTTCACTAAAACGATTTCCGCTTCGTTAGTTCCTACAGATTTCTGCAAACGGGTTGCAACCATCAAACCGCCGTAGCCTGCACCGAGGATAACAATCTTTGGCTTTCTCAAGTGTATCACTTCCACCTTTTTTAAGTATTTTCTAATGTTTTCTTATCTTCCACTGCTTTATATTTTTTATAGCAAAAAACATAAAAAAACTTTGTGATGTTATTCACGAATCAGTTCAAAAAAACTCAATAAAATTGTCATAAAATATTAACATTATTCCTCCATTACATCTTATTCTACTTCATATAGTTTTTCAAGCCTAAAAAAATAGACGAAAAACTTAAAAATCTCAGGATAACTTAAAAGAATATACGTGTTTTTAATTCAGGGTTTTCATTTGAAATCTTCCAATTATTCATAATATTTACCTCGATTGATGAGGTTTTAAACGATTTATGTTAGAATAAAGAGTGGAATTTCAATACATACGTGGGGGGATATTGCATGAAAGAAGATCAAAAAGTGTATGACATAACCATCATTGGCGGGGGGCCAACTGGTTTATTCACTGCTTTCTACGGTGGCATGAGACAAGCATCAGTAAAAATTATTGAAAGCTTGCCACAGCTTGGGGGACAATTATCTGCTCTTTATCCTGAAAAATACATATATGATGTTGCCGGCTTCCCGAAAGTCCGCGCCCAGGAATTAATTGATAACCTTAAGGAACAAATGGCTAAATTCGAGCCCACTGTATCACTTGAACAATCTGTTGAAAAATTAGAGAAACAAGCTGACGGAACATTTAAGCTTACAACCAATAAAGAAGTGCATTACTCAAAAACCATCATTATCACTGCCGGCAATGGCGCGTTCCAGCCTCGCCGTCTTGAACTTGACAGCGCAGCTCAATACGAAGGCAAGAACCTTCATTACTTCATCGATGATTTAAATCAATTTGCCGGCAAGAAAGCAGTTGTTTTCGGAGGCGGGGATTCTGCAGTAGACTGGGCATTAATGCTTGAGCCTATCGCTGAAAAAGTAACGATTATTCATCGCCGCGATAAATTCCGCGCGCATGAGCACAGTGTAGAAAATCTGCAGAACTCTAAAGTCGAAATCAAAACACCTTATGTGCCTGCTGAGCTTATCGGTGACAGCGAAGGAATCAAACAAGTCGTACTTGAAGGTGTTACTTCAAAGGAAAAAGAGGTATTCGATGTTGATGCTGTGATCGTAAACTACGGATTCGTTTCCTCCCTTGGCCCAATTAAGGAATGGGGTCTTGAAATTGAAAAAAACTCCATTGTTGTTAACTCAAGAATGGAAACAAATATCGAAGGCATCTATGCTGCCGGTGATATCTGCACATACGATGGAAAAGTGAAGCTTATTGCCTGCGGTTTCGGTGAAGCGCCAACTGCAGTGAATCACGCAAAATCCTACATCGATCCAAAAGCGAAAGTCCAGCCAATGCACAGCTCTTCCATGTTTGGCAAATAAGATATGAAAAGGACGGCCCTTCGGGGACCGTCCTTCTTTGAGGCAGCTATTCGAAAATCAGTTCAGTAACTGTCTAGAAGCTTTAAAGGCAGTATTTAGCACTCTTCCGGAGTACCTGTATTTGAAGCGGTACGGAAAGAGGATCCACAGCCGCAGGATGCAATGGCATTGGGATTGTCGATTGTGAATCCGCCGCCCATCATAGATTGTTTGTAATCAATTTTTGTGCCTTTTAAGATAGGGGCGTCTTCCTTGCTGACAAGAACCTGGATACCATAGTGATCTGACTGGATATCATCTTCCTCTACTTCATGGGCAAACCCCATTCCATAGGAAAGTCCGCTGCACCCGCCTCCTTTAACGGCTACACGCAAGAATGCATCTTCTTCCTCATTTTGTTTCATCATTTCTTTTATATGCAAAGCTGCTGCTTCTGTTATATCCACAACTTGTTCCATGTTATTCCCTCCTGTCCATGTAAGGATACTTCTATATTCATAGTATATACAGTAAAGTGTATGTGCTCAACTTAAGAGACTTTTTCTTTTTATTGTTTTTTCTGAACACTGCATAATAAATAGTTCTTTACACCCTGAATCTAGGTGAAACATGGTACAATAGTCATAATAGTTATCTTCGGAGGTGGCATTCTATGCAGCAATTAAAGCCTACTTATGATAAAAAATGCAAATGCAGAGTCTGCAAAAAGAGTTTCACCACAAAAAAAATCCGCTCCCGATTTGTAAAAGCATCTAATTATGACAGTGATTTTTGCCCAAATTATTCTGATGAAAGCATGAATCCTCTTTTATATCATATTTATACTTGTCCGCATTGCGGCTACTCAGAATCTGAGGACTTTTCCCCTTATTTCCCGCCAGGAGCCCTGGATATGATCAATTCTAAAGTTGTGGATGCCTGGATACCCCAGGATTATTGCCAGGACCGCACCATCACTGCTGCAATCAACACCTATAAGCTGGCTATTTATTGCGGAACTTTAAAAAGGGAGAAGCATATTATTATGGCTGGTTTATATGTCAGACTGGCCTGGCTCTGCCGGAGTATAAAGAATGATAATCAAGAACAGCGATTTTTAAAGCTTGCTCTAAAAGAATATTCGGAGTCTTATATGTCAGATGATTTTAAAGGATCATCCATTTCTGAAACGAGGATTTTCTATCTGATCGGAGAGCTATCCAGAAGGACATATCAGTCCGAACAGGCTGTTAAATACTTTTCGAAAGTAATTGAACTGCAAAGCCGCTCCACTGAACTTAAATTAATTGAAATGGCAAGAGAACGATGGTATGAAATGAGATATGAACAAAAAGCTGATGCTAAATAAGGAAAAAAGAAAAGGAGCGAATTTATATCGCTCCTTTTCTATATTAAAACATCGGATTTTCATCCAGATATTGATATATATTTTCAACCAGTTCATCTGGTGTTTCTCCAGTAACCACTTCTCCGTTCACAAGCGCAAAAAGAGTGCTTGCACATTTGCCGCAATACCCGAGACAGCCATATTCGATGACATCCAGATCATAATCCTTTTCCAGCTTTTCCAGCGCTTTTTGAGATCCGCTGGCCAAATTGCTGATGCAAAATTCGATGATTGGCTTAATCACATCTTTCACCTCTCTACCCTGTTAATGCTACCTTTTTTACTTGAATTCTGCAAGAAATGGATTCCTTTCTCTCCTTTAAAAGTGCACATATTTACCACTTCATGTCGTTTATTGTCAAGTTTCCTGCTGATATGTGTTGTGATTTTGACACAATTTCGTTATACTTTTTATGGGTTTGAGGTTATTAATATCATTTATTTATTTTTTTAAGATAACTAATTAACGTTTATTTGAGTTCGGATAAAGTAAACAGTACGGACATAAAGGGGAAATATACTATGAAAAATCTTGTGATACTTGGCGGAGGTTATGGCGGTATGAGGGCGCTTGCACGACTTTTGCCTAATCAGCTTCCTGATGATGTCTCCATTACACTAATAGATCGTGTGCCTTATCATTGTTTAAAAACTGAATATTACGCTCTTGCTGCAGGTACCATTTCTGATCAGCATGTGCGTGTATCCTTCCCTGAACATCAAAGATTGACCATAAAATACGGTGAAGTGACAAAAATCAGCATCGAGGAAAACAAGGTATATCTTCAGGGTGAAGAGCCTGTTTCATATGATGATATAATAATAGGCCTTGGATGCGAAGATAAGTACCACAATGTTCCAGGAGCCGACATTCACACATATAGCATTCAAACAATTGAAAAATCCCGCAGAACGTATGAAGCTTTAAATAATCTATCACCAGGCTCTGTTGTTGGAATTGTCGGTGCAGGACTAAGCGGAGTGGAACTGGCTTCTGAATTAAATGAAAGCCGTCCAGATTTGAAAGTCAAATTGTTCGATAGAGGGAAGCATATACTGTCTGCATTCTCTGAAAGATTAAGCACGTATGTAGAAAATTGGTTTTTAGAACATAATGTAGAAATTATTAACCAATCAAATATTACTAAAGTAGAAGAAAAAACCCTTTATAATCATGACGAAGCCATCCACTGTGATGCCATCGTATGGACCGCCGGCATCCAGCCGAACAAAGTGGTTCGTGATATGAATGTGGAAAAGGATCAGCAAGGACGCGTAGTTTTAACCAAGCATCACAATATCCCTGGAAATGAACATGTCTATGTGGTAGGGGATTGTGCAAGCCTTCCGCATGCACCAAGTGCCCAGCTTGCTGAAGGGCAGGCAGAGCAAATCGTTCAAATCCTGTTGAAACGCTGGAAAGGTGAAGAACTCCCTGAAACATTGCCAGTAATCAAGCTAAAAGGAGTTCTTGGATCACTGGGCAAAAAGCACGGATTCGGTCTAGTCGCAGAACGCCCTATCACAGGACGCGTTGCCCGCCTGCTAAAATCAGGGATTTTATGGATGTATAAATATCATAATGGTTAAGAGGGCCCATTGCGGGCTCTTTTTTTACGCTTTAACCCCAAATAGCGGATAACGATAGAGATTAATTCATATTTGCACCATGACTTAGCTGAAAAATTGATTTGAAGGGAAGTGACCGATAAATCAAAAAACTGACCGATATTTATGGTAAACTGACCGATAAAATCAAAATCTGACCGATATTCTTGTATAAATGCTGGAGAGAAGAAAATTTGACTACAATATCCAGAAGAAAACAAAAAATTTAAATCACTACCGTCAAAAAACGATAAAATCTAACCTCTAGCGCAGCAGAATCAGCTGATATTATAAAAATCTTTCCAAATAAAAAATGAGCATCCCTTTCGATGCTCATTTTTTTATTAAACTGCCTGGTATCCGTACTTTTCCATTTCCGCATAGATCGTTTTTAATTTCGGATTGCCTTCACCGACAATTTCTTCCTCAATCAGGACAACCGGGTAAAACATATCCTCCTCTATCACTCGCAAGGCGAACTCCTTTTTGTCCTCTTCTTCGGGCGGATTATGAATGTCAACATATACGATTTTAAAAGGCTGATTGGCGAATTTGCGGGATACTGCCGCCTCCAGCCATTCGTATGTCTCCTTGGATGATGGCAGATTCACACAGCTTGGACAAAGCTGCTCCGCACCATACACAGTGATTTCAATTTCTTTTTTCAATCTTCTCTCCCCCTATGCAAAACTTGTTCTTATCTTCATTTTACAACATTAACAAAGAGCAAACCTAATAAAATATTCTCCTAATGAGTGGAAATTACGCTCTTGGAATAGATTTTTAAGACTGATTTGATTATAATAAATGTATGGAAAGGAGTCGATTTCACATGGCAGAACAAACGACTATGACTGAACAAGTTCAGGAAGTATTAGATAAATTGCGCCCATTCCTTCTTCGCGATGGCGGGGACTGTGAATTGGTGGATGTTGAAGATGGCATCGTTAAATTGCGCCTTCTTGGTGCATGCGGCAGCTGCCCAAGTTCAACGATTACGTTAAAAGCCGGTATTGAGCGCGCTCTTTTAGAAGAAGTACCTGGTGTAGTCGAAGTAGAACAAGTATTTTAATTTTACCTTACAAAAAGCGATGTCGGCATGACATCGCTTTTTTTATTTATACTATATGGCCGACTTCCAGCTCAGTTAGGCTTTTTTTTAAAACAGTGCTGCCTTCCTGATCAATTTTAAGGAAAAGGATTTCCATTTCCGGGAGAACCCGCTGAAGCCCTTCATCCACTGCTGGAGCACATTCTGGCTCAGCAAGGCAGAGAACCGCCGGTCCAGCACCGCTTAAGGCAACTCCAAATGCTCCGAGTCCAGGTGCTGCTTTTTCTATGACTTCCAAATGCGGAACCATTTTCTTTCGGTAAGGATGGTGGAATAAGTCTTCACTCATCATCTTGCCTGCCAGGGAATAATTCCCGCTAAGCAGTGCTGCTACCATGACATTGCCGACTGCCCCAGCCTGTACGGCTTCTTTAAAAGACCATTCTTCAGGCAGGACGCCTCTGGATTCCTTTGTAAGGAGCTCTTCTTTTGGCACCACTGCTATAACATCAAATTTTATATTTTTAATGCTTTGAACAGATACCTCTTCCTCTGACATACAGCCAATGACAAGGCCTCCGAGAAGGGAAGCTCCTGCGTTATCAGGATGCCCCTCCATTCGTGATGACAGCTCCAGCTTTTCATACTGGCTCAGCTGAAGGCCGCAAAACACGTCAGCCAGTTCAATTCCCGCTACAATGGCAGCAGCGCTTGATCCAAGTCCCCTTGTTAGGGGGATATCACTTGAAATGCGGGCTTTGCATCCTGGAAGCTCTCTTCCGTACTTCTTTGCGGTATCCATTGCAACTTGAAAAATAAAATTCGTTTCATCTGAAGGGTAGATGCTTAGCGGCTCTGATAAAGGAACCATTTCAAACTTATCTGCCCTCTCGGCTTCAAGCGTCAAATATAAATTTAAGGCGAGGCCGATCGAGTCGAAGCCAGGCCCGAGATTTGCCGTGCTGCCCGGTACTTTGATGACAACCATTTCACCTTCGCTCATATGTGAACGGCTCCCTTGATATGATCTGCTACTGCTTTTTCATCGTTAGGCAGCGAAACTGGTTTAACAGGGCTGCAATCAATGGCTGTATTAGGATCCTTCAGTCCGTTCCCAGTCAGGATGGCCACAATCTTTGTTTTATGCGGAATCTCCCCATTGCGCAGCTGTTTATATACCCCCGCAAGCGAAGCACATGAAGCTGGCTCAGCAAAAATCCCTTCAGATGAAGCAAGTTTACGATACATGCATAGAATCTCTTCGTCGCTGACTTCATCAATTTTTCCATTTGATTCAGACAGGGCTGCATTGGCTAAGTGCCAGCTCGCAGGATTTCCGATTCGGATGGCTGTGGCAATCGTTTCGGGATTTTCAAACACACGGTTATGAACGATGGCCGCTGCCCCTTCAGCCTGTACCCCATGCATTTTCGGAAGTCCTGTACCCCTTGCTTCATTGTATTCTTTAAACCCTTTCCAATAGGCAGAAATATTGCCTGCATTGCCCACAGGCAGAGCAAGGATATCCGGAGCGCCTCCAAGCTGGTCGCAGATTTCAAAGGCCGCTGTCTTCTGGCCCTCAAGACGATACGGATTAACCGAGTTTACGAGTGTAATAGGTTCTGTTTCGCTTATCTTCCGCACCATTGCCAGTGCCTGGTCAAAATTACCTTCAATAGATACGACTTCCGCTCCATACATAACAGCCTGTGCCAGCTTTCCCATGGCGATTTTCCCTTCAGGGATGACAACCACACATCTTATGCCGGCTCTGGCTGCATATGCAGCCGCAGCTGCAGAGGTATTGCCGGTGGAGGCACAGATGATGGCGTCACTTCCTTCTTCTTTTGCCTTTGCAACAGCCATAACCATGCCTCTGTCTTTAAATGAACCTGTTGGATTTGCTCCTTCCGTTTTCACATAGAGGTCAATGCCCCAGTCCCTCGAGAGTTTATCCAGCCTGATCAGGGGAGTGTTGCCCTCATTTAAAGTAAGCATTGGTGTATTTTCATTAACAGGCAAAAAATCTTTATATGTTTTTATAAGGCCTTCCCATCTCATACTCTGGCGCTCCCTTCCACACGATACGAACTTTTGATTGTTTGGACTGCCGGCAAATCTCTTAAACTTACTAAAATATCCTCATAATCCTTTAAAGATGCCTGGTGGGTAACCAGGACAATCTCAGCAAGCCCTTTTTCTTTTAAAGGAAGCTGCAGGATTTTTTCAAAGCTGACATGATGCTCAGAAAAAATGGATGTGATGTTGGCAAAAGTCCCTACCTCATCTTTTACATGCAATCTTAAGAAATACTTCGAATATATTTCATCTGCACCTTTTAATTTCTTATCATATTGAGGGGCTACTGCGCTTTTTCCATTTACGCCAAGACGCATATTTTTCATGACACCAACGAGATCCGATACCACAGCTGTAGCTGTAGGCAGACTACCCGCCCCAGGTCCGTAGAACATCGTTTCCCCTACCGCTTCACCGTAAACATATACAGCATTGTATTCATCCTGAACCGATGCAAGCGGGTGAGACTCGGACAGCAAAGTCGGCTGGACACCTACTTCCACCTTCTCCCCCTCCCGATGGGCAATCCCGATCAGCTTCATCGTGTAGCCAAGCTGCTTGCCATACTGCAGGTCCTCTTCTGTAATCTCCGTAATGCCTTTAACCTTTACGTCATCAAGGTCAATATTCATGGAAAAACCGAGTGTTGACAGGATCGCCATTTTCCTTGCTGCATCAAGGCCCTCCACATCTGCAGTCGGGTCACTTTCCGCATATCCCAGCTCCTGGGCTTCTTTCAGAACTTCCTCATAAGCGCTCCCATTCTTGCTCATCTTTGTCAAAATAAAGTTCGTTGTCCCATTCACAATTCCCATCATTTTTGTAATTCTGTCTGAAGCCAAACCATCTACCAGCCCTCTTAAAATGGGAATGCCGCCGGCAACACTTGCCTCATAAAAGAGATCACATCCGTTTTGCGCTGCAGCAGCCAGCAACTCAGGTCCATAAACAGCCATTAGATCCTTATTTGCCGTCACCACATGCTTGCCATTATCCAAAGCTTTCTTTAAATGATTTCTTGTTTCTTCTATGCCGCCCATTACTTCAATTACTACATCTATATCAGCATCATTTATAATGTCTTCAGGATTTAGCGTCAGCAAATTCCTGTCTACTTTAACGGCTCTTTCTTTATCTACATCTTTAACAAGAACTCTCTTTACAACAACCGGACAGCCGACTTGGTGCATGAGCTTATCCTGATGTTTCTCAATGATTTGCACGACACCCGATCCAACTGTTCCTAACCCTAATAAACCGATTGAGATTGATTCCACGCTAGCTCCCCCTTTAGTGTTCACTATGTAAGTACATTTGTATTTGTATAGTAGACATTATAGGGGTCAAGCGGCATTTTTACAATAGGCAATTTTCCGAAAACAATATGTGGAAGCGCTTAACATACTGTTTTATTGCGCTTTTATTTTTTAATTTTTTTTTATCTATCAATAAAGGCACCCTGCTTTGGGGTGCCTTTATCACTTCTATTTGACCGGTGTCTTCGGTTTCTTTTCTGAAAGGACAAGATCAATGTTTTCCACACACAGCTGCATCATGGCATAGCGCGTTTCTATGCTGGCACTTCCGATATGGGGCATAGCCACCACATTTTTCAGCTCCAACAGCGGGTGGTCTGCACCAATTGGCTCCTCCGCAAAAACATCCAATCCTGCAGCAGCAATCTCTCCTGCATTCAATGCTTCATATAAATCCTGTTCATTTACAACCGGTCCTCTGGAGGCATTCACAAAAACAGCATTGTCTTTCATCTTCTGGAATGCATTTCGGTTAAATAAATTTCTTGTTTCTTCTGTCAAAGGCGTCAGGCAGACAACGAAATCTGAGCGTTCGAGCAATTCATCAAAGCTGACATATTGGGCTCCCAGTTCCTGTTCCGCATCCGGCTTCCTCGAGCGGTTGTGATATAAAATCTCCATATCAAATCCAGCTGCACGCTTTGCAACTGTTTTCCCGATATTCCCCATCCCTACAATACCGATTGTTTTATGATGCACATCCTGACCTGCCAAAAGCAGCGGACTCCAGCTCTTCCAATTGCCTTTCTTCACAAACTCAGCAGCCTCCACCATTCTGCGGGCAGCAGCGAGCACAAGTGCAAACGTCAGGTCGGCAGTTGAATCATTTAATACCTCTGGCGTATTGGTCACCGTGATTCCGAGCCTTTTTGCTGTCTCAACATCCACATTATCATGGCCGACAGCCATATTGGCTATGATTTTCAGCTTCCCTCCTGCTTTCAGAACTTCCTCATTCACCGTCTCTGATAGCATAGTTAAAAGGGCATCTGCTTTTCCCGCCTCTTGTAAGAATACATCGTAAGGAACCGGCACATCTTCCCGATCCCACATTTCAACTGTGTACTTTTCTTTTAAAATGGCAATAACATCTTCAGGCAGCTTCCTGCTGATAAATACGTATGGTTTCATTAATATATCCCCTCTTTACATTCTCAAGCTTATGTTCCTTTCGCCAATAAAGAGGTATTTCCCTGCCTTTTTTCAGCTCTTAATCCAATTCACCAGAGGAATCCGGAGTTTTTTGATGGGAACCTCGGCAAATTCGAAAAAACCGCCCAGAAAACGCTCATGGTCATCAGATTGCCAGAGATACTTCTGCAGGCGCTCCTGAAGCACTAGCTTCTGCTGTTCAGAATCTGCGCCATAATAATTTTCTACTGTTTCAAAATAATGGAGAGGAAATAATAGACGGGCGTAGTATAGCCGCCATGAGAAGGAGGATAATGGCACTACACTTTGATATTCCGATAAAAATTGGCGGAGATCCGGCTGATACGTTTTGATATTATGGAAGTATTTTTCTCTCGTCCATTCCGCCAAATCTCTGGATGAATGGTCAAATACCCAGTCAAATGGATTTTTCATATAATAACTGTCTCCCCAGGTGGCCGATGTTAGTCTTATATGACAAACGGTTCCGCTGTCTGCCATTTCGGGTTCGTCATCAAGCTCTGTATCCACAAGATATTGAATCGAATTTTCAGCCAGCCCCATATAGTATGGAAACGACTCTAAAAACATTCTCTCAAAATCATTTTCAGGTTTTTGGAAAAGCATCTCATTCCACACCTTTTCCATTTGGTCCAGCCGCTGTTCCCAAAGCTGTTTCCACTGCCCGATTCTGCTCGTTTTTTTCACTGGAAAAGAAATGCTCCTGCCTCTGTAATGGAACTTTGCCAGCTTTCGCCCAAACTGATTTTGTTTTCTGCTCAGTGTATGCCGATTAACAAGAATGCAAAAGCGGCTATCGTTCCAATCAATTGACTGTTTGCCTTCCTTCGTCTTCAAAAAAGTGCTTATGTTCCTATCCCCGTTATTGGAAAGGTGTTCAGCCATTTGGTCCAGTTCTTCGAGTTCTTCTTCATCTGTATGCCCCGCAGGCACAAGCAAATAGAGCTGTCCCTGTTTTCGGCACGCATCATATTTTCCGATTCTCATCGTATCCTCTGCTTCTATGCCAAATTGTTCTTTCAAAAGTGTTCTAAACATTATACCACCTCATTTTGGAGAGATCCTTATGGGATATATATGATAGAAGACTTTAAAACTTGTTGTTTTCTTGGATAAGACTGTGTACCATGGAAATGATATAGGAAATGAAATTTTTCCGTTTCAGCGGCAGCGGGCATATTTGATAAAAAAAGGGTATATACATAGTGAAAAGAATCTAAAAGTGCATAACACAGGACCTTACGCTGGGTCTGGACTTTTCCGCAATTATTTAATAACCAGAAAAGGTGAAGCCAATGAGTGAAGAAAAAAAAGTAGTTAACGTTACAGAGCAGACAGCACGTAAATGGCTCCATGAAAGAGGAGTAGAAATTCAGGATATAGCTGATTTAGTGTTCTTCCTCCAAGAGAAATATCACCCCAATTTACAGATGAAAGATTGCATTTATAATGTTGAGCGTGTTTTATCAAAAAGAGAAGTCCAAAACGCCATTTTAACAGGCATTCAGCTTGATATGCTGGCCGAGGAAAAGAAGCTCTTAGAGCCGCTGCAGTCTATTATCGCTACAGATGAAGGTTTATACGGAGCGGATGAAGTATTGGCCTTATCCATTGTAAACGTATATGGTTCCATCGGATTTACCAATTTTGGATATATCGATAAATTGAAGCCTGGCATTCTGAAGGATCTGAACGATAAGAGTTCAGGAAGATGCCATACCTTTCTCGATGATATTGTAGGAGCTATCGCTGCAGCCGCTTCGAGCAGACTGGCACATAGTGCCGAAAATGTGGAATAGAAAAGGATGGAGAGCTATTCTCCATCCTTTTTCTACTTAAAGTCCCAATCCGCTAATGACTCTAGCACAAACTCAGGCTTTTTCTCATACCCCTTCAATAACTCTTTCGTTGTTACACCCGTATGGACAAGCAAGGTATCCATACCGGCATTCATTCCTGCTAAAATATCAGTATCATAGTTATCCCCAACCATCAGGGTTTCTTCCTTAGCTGTTCCCAGCACCTTTAAAGCCTGCTCCATGATAATCGATTCCGGCTTTCCGATAAATACAGGCAGTGTTTGTGTCGATACAGTGATGACAGAGGTTAGTGACCCATTACCCGGAAGCAGCCCTCTTTCTGTTGGAATGGCAATGTCTCCATTTGTGGAAATGAATGCTGCTCCATTCCGGACAGCCAGACAGGCGATGGATAGCTTTTCATAGTTAATCGAGCGGTCAATCCCCACCACAACGTAGTCCGCATGCTCCTCAGCAAAGCTTAGCCCCTTTTCAGCCAGCGCTTCCCGTATTCCTTCTTCTCCAATCACATATACAGAAGCATCTTTTTGCTGTTCATATATGTAGTTGGCAGTGGCCATGCTCGTTGTAAAAACCTGACCCTCTTCGGCAGGGATGCCAAACTTCACAAGCTTATCCGCCACCTGGGCTGGTGTTCTGGACGAATTATTCGTCACAAACAAATATGGCAGATCCAGTTCCCGAAGCTTATTGACAAAATCAGCTGCCTCACTGATCAGCTCTGTTCCTCGATACATGGTGCCATCTAAATCGATTAAGTAACCTTTATATTTTTTCACAGCCATCACTCCCAAATGATCTATGCTTTTATTAGTTTCCCTATAAGTTTTGCTTTTCAACTTGGCTATCACCCATAAAAGCTATCTTAAAGGAACGTGGTGAATTGTGCAATTTTTCATGATTGCAGGGATTTAATAATGTGGTAATTCCCGCAAAAAAACTCCTTGAACAGGAGCCCTCGCTTAATCTTGCTTTATTATATAATGACAGCATCCATCACCGGCTGCCATACAGGATTTGATATCAACATTATCAGCAGAAAGAAAATCTTTGATAAACTCTTTTTCAGACCTGCAGATTTGTTTAAATTCTTCTGCTGTTTCAATATATGGGCAATTAAACTCTTTGAGATGGACTTGGCCATCCTCTATTCGCACTTCCGGCATAAACCCTTCAAGCAGGAGGAGGTCCTCAAGAACTTGAAGCTTTTCTGAAAAAGATTTCCCGGCTGTCTGAATCTCATACTGCTGTACGAGACGGTTTTTTCTTCTGGAAAACAACTCTGTAATTAAATGGCCCTGCCCCATGTTTTTTAATTCTGTTAATAATTCAACACTTAGCTGCTTGTATTTTTTCGGAAACAGATCTTCTCCTTTTGCCGTTAGCTGATAAAGCTTTGAAGGGCGCCCTTTTGTTTGCCTCTGGATTGCAGACGTAATATAGCCATCTTTTTCGAGAGCCTGAATATGCTTTCTGACGGCCATTTCTGAAATTCCCAGCTCTTTGGCCATTTCCAGTATGGAAAGTTTTCCTGCTGTTTTGATTAACCTCAAGATCACTTCTTTTGTTGAGTTTTCTCCAACATGCATGACATTCACCGCCCTTCTCTTTATTCTAGCCTAATATGCTCCCTAGGAACAAAAGCGGAAGCGCCTTGATCAGATGAACTCCAACTAAAAACCGCCACGTCCTGTGGCGAACGTTTAAGCCAGCACATCCTGTGCAAGTCCGACAGGCATAAGACGAATCACGCAGGAAACCTCCCAAAGCAAGCTTTGGTCGGGCGATGAATCGCTGACGAAGCGTTCCTTGTCCTGATTTCTGGAGTGATTTGGCTTATGACCCGAGCGGCTAGGCGCTGGAGCTAGATGCAGACAACCTTTCCACAGAGTTATTCATACAGTTCCATTTTATAGTTTCCTATACAGAGAAAAAGATCGGATTTCTCCGATCTTTATTGAGGTTTAAAAGCAGAAACCGGTCCCAGTTCATTGATTAAATACTCCCTGACCCGGCCCGGAAACTCTTTAATCATGGGCATATGAATGCTTATAGCTGTTTTTAGCCCCTCATGATTGACGTCTGTGTAATTTTGGACGAGCATTTTACGATATGTAATGAATTGTTTAAAGCTTTCGCTCATTTCTTTGCTGATAACCTTTTCGTCATCAAGAATATCCACGATATCATCGTAGCTGCCTGGATCCCTCATGATAAAGCCGTCTATCATCGTATTTCCAGTATCAAGGATAGCTTCGATCATAATTTGGGCAATCCGTTCCAAGGCTGCCTTTTCAATAGGGGATGTCCACTCTTTCACTTCTTCAAAAAGGGAGATTTGCTGTTCCAGATAACTAAGTGTGTCTTCGATCTTTTCCCTGTCTACGAAATACATAATGCTTCCTTCCTCCTATGAAGATTTCAGGCTCTTGGTTAAAGTATCCGGCCGAGCGTAGAAATATCCCTGAGCTAAATCGACATTGTTTCTGGAGAGAACCGATGCCTCCCCTTCACTTTCAATTCCCTCGGCAACCACCAGTGAACCAGCTTCTTTCGCCACTAAAAGAAGACCCTTCAGCATGGATTCTTTTACCCTGTTCGTATCAATGCCTTTAATGACGGAACGGTCGATTTTTATAATATCCGGCATAATCTCACTTATGGAATTTAAACTGGCATAACCTGCACCGGTGTCATCCACAGCCACCCGAAATCCTAATGTTCTTAATACCTTTATATTGTATATAAAGTTTTCAATACCTTCAATGGGATCACGTTCAGTAATTTCAAGTGTGATCTGCTCAGGGGGAATATTTTTATAGCCGGTGAGCATTTTCTTTACATCCCTGACAAACCTTTCATTCCCTATTGTAATCGGGGTGAAGTTAATAAATATATCCTGGGTGCAGCCTGTCTTGGTTATCTGTTCAAGTGTTTTTTCAAGTACGATAAGCTCCAGATCATAAAGGCTGCCCGTCTGCCGCGCAATGGTAAAAAGCTGTAGAGGGCTTTCCAGGGAAGTGCCGCTCGGACCTCTTGTGAGCATTTCCCATGCCTTTACCTCGCCTGTAGCCACATTAATAATTGGCTGCGCCAGCATTCTGATATCCTTTTTAGCTACAATCTTATTTATTTTGTACATCATTTCATTAAACTCGGATCTGACCCTTTTTTCGGCCATTGCGAGTGCATGCTGATGGGCTTTGTAAACTGCTTCCTGAACAGACGAATAATACTTCTTTTCAACAAACATATATCCCGCATCAATAATCGGCTTTATATGTGGTGTATCATTATGTATGTATTTTTCAGCTTCCCTGACAATTTTTTTCAGTGTTTGATCAATTTCTGTCACACAATCCCTGCTATGGTCCACATTCAATATCAAGGCAAGGCCATCGCTATAATGATCATGCACGATAATAATTTGATTATCTTCAAGTTCCCGCTGAATGACAGCCAAAAATATTTTCTTGATGTATTTTATAAACTGTCTGAAAGAAAGCTCACCCAGCTGTTCGGACAGGTTTTGCCAATTTTTAAAATTAAAAACAGCTACGGCCACTTCAAAACCTTGTTTCAGCGCCAGATTTACTCCTTCTGCAACCGGGTCACGAATAATGAATTGGGGAGGGAAATACTTTATCTTATTTAAAGGAAGCATAAGTTTGCCCCAATTTCCAATCGGCTTAAATCTTTTTAAGAAATGGTGGACCATACCTTTCATTCCTCTCAGGTGCCAACTTTATTTTTAAATTGCCTATAAGCCTTTATTACTATGCTACCCTACCAGCTATTGTATCGCAATATTTTGAATTTAGTTTTTTTTCCTTCAATAGAAAAAAATATATATTCAGCCAATCAAGGGTGAAAAGAGAAAAAAGAATCATCCCCTTCGAACATAAACTTAACAAGGACATGCTATAATCGGTATATAAAACAACTAAGGAGTGTTATATTTGGCAGAACGCTTTTTCTTATATGATGATCTCGAAGATACAAAAACCAGATTTGTCAGCTTTATGGGAGAAAACCAGCGATTCGATTTGGCTATTGTTCGTTCCGATCGCTATTACGGCAAACAATTGGTCCTTGATATCCAGGGAAGCCGATTTGCCATTATTGGAGAAGATGATTTAAAGGAAGAAGGCTATCTTGAACATGTATTTCAGCTTTCTGAGGAAGATGCAGAGGAGCTTAAGTCATTTCTGATGGAAATCGTTTAATATACGATAATAAACAGATACTAAGGGGGAACCTATTTTGGTGGGTTCTCCTTTTTCTTCTTTAAAGACCCTGCTGCATATAACTTCCTAAGGAGTGATAGCATGGACGATAAAGAAAGACGCACATACACCGATTTCTCAAATGTGGAAACGCAAAGGAATTTCCTTATTCCCGAGGACTTGCCTGAAGGTGCCTATGGCTCTCCCAGAAATGCGGATGAGCCGGTAGAGAACAAAAGCACCCCATGGCGAGAGGGCCAGCGCTATTACAGTGCCTTCAATTATGAGTTTAAGTCCCTTCACCAAAACTTGCCGCGGCAAATGCCAGGGGCGCACCCGCCGCATGATGACCCTGATAAAAACGAAGAACCGCCATATACAGAGACTTAAAAAAAGCGCAAGCACATTCAAGGGGGCAGGCGCTGGAGCCAGACAGTTTTTCAAAAAAGGGCAGGGTTTCACCCAGCCCTTTTTAGCTTTTCACTTTTTTCACAACAAAATAGGCACATCCGAAATTACAGAATTCATAAAGATATTCTGTAAGTGTGCTGATTTTTGTATCAAATGAAGCCTTCTGGTTCTGATCATCGAAAAAACCGCGGAGACGAAGCTGTCCATATCCCCAGTCCCCAACAATATAGTCATATCTGGATAAAATTTCGCTATATCTCCCCCGAAATGCTTCCTCATTGAAACCATTCCGTTCTTCCTGAATTAATTCATAACAAACATTATTAATGCAAACCATTTTTTCACCTCTTCTTAAGAGCATATGTACCAGTATTATATTGGAAATAACAGGATATGAAAACAAACCAATGAATTGTCCTAATTAAATTATAACTGATTCCCCATCAATTACTAAGAGAAAAAAATTCAGCCGTGGCAATTCTATAGATGAGGAGGTGTCTATAGTGAAAAAATCACTAATTATTCTTGGCATTAGCGGCGTGGCTGCACTGACTGCCTGTCAAAACAATGCCGCAAAAGAAGATATTTATGAAGAAACCGGTAACACAATAAATGTAAATGACCAGCGTGCCGATTTGTATAATAGAGATATGGGCAACGGCCGAAATGGCCGAAACAATGTCAGCGAAGACTTTGGATATGTCCGCCATCAAAAAAGCCCAATCATGGGAGACAACGTTTCAGCGGACCATTATGCTGCTATTGACCGTGAACAGGTGGCAGATATTATTGGGAAATATTGCACTGAAGTGCCGAATGTGGATGATATCTCCACACTTGTTACAGACGAAGAAGTCCTGATCGTATATAACACTGACACCGAAAATCGCAATCAGACAGCTGATCAGGTTAAAAAGATGGCCATGTCTGTTGTTCCAAGATGGTATCATGTCTATGTAAGTGATGATACATCCTTAAGAAAAAATGTTGAAAACTATGCAACGGTTGATTCCGATGGCCGAAATGCTGAAAATGGCATCAACCAATTAATTAAACAAATGCTTAAATCTCCTCAAGGAGAAAGAATGAGTGAAAGTGAAAATGAAAACGGTGAAATGCAAGGCGAAAGAAACGATGATATGGATAAAGATGATCTCGGGGAAAACGTCAAGAAAGCAGGGAACCGTTAATCATTCAGCAGTATGAAAAAAGAGTCCAGCGATGGCGCTGAACTCTTTTTTTCATCTTATGCTTCCTGAATTTCCTTTTCTCCCATAAGCTGCTTTTGCTTAGATGCGGCATTTACCTGCTCATCAGCATGATAGGAAGAGCGGACAAGCGGGCCTGCTTCACAATGGCTGAATCCTTTGCTCATTGCAATGTCCTTCAGCTCCTGGAATTCTTCAGGTGAATAGTATTTCAAAACCTTAAGATGTTTCTTGGATGGCTGCAGATACTGCCCTATTGTCATAATATCAACATCATGAGCACGCAGATCATCCATTACCGCAATTATTTCCTCTTTTGTTTCGCCAAGCCCGATCATCAAGCTGGATTTTGTAGGAATATCTGGCTGCATCTCTTTTGCACGCTTTAAAAATTCAAGAGAGCGCTTATATTTTGCACGCGCTCTTACTCTTGGAGTCAGGCGCTCAACTGTTTCGATGTTGTGGTTAAGAATATCAGGTCGGGCATCCATAAGCATTTTCAGGTTATCATACACACCGCCCATGTCTGAAGGCAATACTTCAATCGTAGTGAACGGGCTTTTTCTTCTGATGGCACGGACCGTTTCTGCGAAAACAGCAGCACCGCCGTCCTTTAAGTCATCTCTTGCTACAGCTGTTACCACTGCATGCTTTAAGTTCATTAGCGCTACGGAATCTGCCACGCGTTCCGGCTCCTGAAGATCCAATTCAGTTGGCAGGCCCGTTTTGACTGCACAAAAACGGCAGGCACGCGTACAAACATCCCCAAGAATCATGAACGTAGCAGTTCTTCTTACTGCCCAGCACTCATGAATGTTGGGGCACTTAGCCTCTTCACAAACAGTATGCAGATTCTTTTCCCTCATCATTTTTTTAAGACCAGTATAATTTTCATTCGTGTTTAACTTTATTTTCAGCCATTCCGGCTTGCGCAAGTACTCCTCTTTTTTGCTCATTTTCCCACTCCTTAAACTGAAGCTAGACGTAAAGAAAGGCGCAAGCGCCTTGCCCACCCCCGACAAGCACAAGACGAGCCTCACGGAAAGGCGTTCTTTGCCTTTTTGGGAGGATTGCCTGAAATGTGGAGGCGACTGCCCAGGGACGAAAGGCATAAGACGGTCCCTGTAAGAAGGCATTTTTCCTTCTGAAAGGAAACGGCTTATGACCCCGAGTCCCTAGGAGCCGCAACTAGACAAGCTTGTGACCTCGAGGGGGTAGGCGCTGGAGCTAGACAGTTATCCGACTTCAGAATTAATACATTCTTGCCTATTAAAAAAGCCAGTCATAAGCAAATTCCGACTAAGCTGATTAGGCTTCACCTGATGCCACTTTATCATAATGAATTGAAGAGGACAAGCCGAAGATTCTGGTATTACCATTAATTGATATTTATTAAATTATCCATTCCTCACAAACTAAATAAGCAGACCATAAAAGAAGGGAGGATTTCCGTGCGGATATTATTTACCGCAGCTGCGGCCTTATCGTTTTTTCTGATTTCCTTATGCACAGTCAGCGCCCAAGAAAATCAAGCTGATGTATATAAACAAAGAATGACCTTATATAAAAAAGTTGAAGCTGTTACGAACATCCCCTGGTATTACCTTGCGGGGATTGATCAGTATGAACGGAATGTCCGGCAGTCCAGAAGGGATATTCCCAAAGCAGAAGGCATTACAGGCATCTATTTCAAACCTGAAGAGTGGGCGGGGATTTTGAATCCAGATCCATCCGATGAGAGTCCTACATCAATTCAATTTTTCAACGGAATAGGAATGGACGGAGACGGGGACGGAAAAGCCAGCTTGAAAAGTGATGAAGATGTTCTTCATTCCTTTGCCAATTTCCTTCTCTCCTATGGTACAGACCATGATAATTTAAAAATTGGATTGTGGAACTATTATAAGCGGGATAAAGCTGTCGGCATCATTATCGGCAAAGCCCAGGTTTATAAGCAGTTCGGCCGCCTTGATCTTGATGATCACGCCTTCCCTGTCCCTTTGAGGAGCAATTACAGCTACAGAAACACCTGGGGTGACGCAAGAGGATGGGGCGGAAGAAGGATTCACGAGGGAACCGATATTTTCGCTGATTACGGGGTGCCCGTCCGGGCTACATCCTATGGAATAGTGGAAATGAAAGGCTGGAACAAATATGGAGGATGGAGAATCGGCATCCGTGATATTAATAACAACTACCATTATTTTGCCCACTTAAGCGGGTTTGCAAAGGACCTCAGGGTTGGTCAAATCGTTGAACCTGGCATGTTGATAGGAGGAGTAGGAAGCTCCGGATATGGGCCTCCGGGTACATCAGGCAAATTCCCTCCACATCTCCATTATGGCATATACAAAGACAATGGCTATACTGAGTGGTCCTATGATCCTTATCCCCATTTAAGACTATGGGAAAGACAGGATCGCATAAAAGCCAGAAGAAAATAAACAAAAATGAAGGACTGCCTTTTTAACCAGGCAGTCCTTCATTATTTATTTAGCTTTTTTAGCTTTAGACACGGCATTCAGGATACTTGCTGCAAGACCGCCCCAAATAATGAGCATCCCAACCACCATCATTGTAATTGCACTTCCAGACATTATTGAGATACCTCCTTATCAGCTGGTATTGTAAGCTTAGTTTGTGTATCGTTCTTTTTAATAGCCATAAACACAAAGCCTAAGATAATGGCTCCAATTGCTACTCCCCATCCGGAATAGAGAAGGAAGCTAGTAGGATACCCTTCATAATTTTCTCTAATATTCGTAATAATGTTTTGAACCATCATATACCCAAGCACGATCGGCGTAATAGCTGTCAAGCATATTTTCCACCAGGCACCCAGCATAATATCAGACACAGAATCGGCATGATTCTGAAGATTCTTGAGCTCCTTTAGCACCCAGCCTACAATAACAACCTGTACTAGTCCTGCTAAGGCAACACCAAATTGGTTGATGAAGTAGTCCGCTGCATCAAGGAAGTATAATCCGCCCTGTGTCGCAAAGAGGATGGAAATAACAGCAGATAAACCGCCGCCAACAAGAACAGCTTTATTACGTGATACATTAAACTTATCCTGTACTCCGGCAACAAATGTTTCAACAATTGAAATTAGCGATGTTAAGCCCGCCAGTGTTAAACAGATAAAGAAGAAAGAACCGAATAACCCATTTAAAGCAGGGAATTCGTTAATGATTTGCGGGAATACCACGAATGCTAATCCTACACCGGATGATACAACTTCATTAATTCCTACACCCTGCTGTGCAGCCATGAATCCTAATGCGGCAAAAACCCCGATCCCTGCAAGAAGTTCAAATCCAGAGTTTGCAAAACCTGTAATGAAAGCACTATTTGTCAAATCCGTTTTCTTTGGAAGGTAGCTTGAATAAGTTACCATGATGGCAAATCCAATTGATAAACTAAAGAAGATCTGGCCATATGCAGCTACCCAGACTTTAGGATCTGCTATCATCTCCCAGTTTGGCTTAAAGAATGCATCCAAACCTGCAATAGCCCCATCGAGTGTCAATGCGCGAACAACAATAATTAAGAATAAAACTACAAGGACAGGAATAAAGATTTTGTTCGCGATTTCGATACCTTTTTTAATTCCCTTGAACAGGATTCCAAGTGTTACTGCCCAAACGATAACTAACGGAATAAATACCCCCGGCACAATCCCGCCTACTTCTCCAGGTGTTTCGGCAAGCTTTAAATATTCTCCAAAGAGGAAGCCGTTTGGATCGTCACCCCATTTGAGATTAAATGAGAAGCCTGCGAAAGACATTGCCCATGCGATAATAACTGCATAATATGTTGAAATCACAAATGAGATGGCTACCTGCCACCAGCCTAACCATTCGTACTTTTTACTTAATCTAGCATAAGACAATGGTGCTGAACCGCGATACTTATGGCCAATTGTAAATTCCATAATCAGAAGCGGTATACCTGCTGTCAGCAGAGCAAACAAATATGGAAAAAAGAATGCTCCCCCTCCATTTTCATAAGCAACTGCCGGGAAACGCCAAATGTTTCCTAGACCAATTGCAGAACCCACAGCTGCCATTATAAAACCAGCTCTGGATCCCCACTGCGGACGATTATCCATAGTAATTCCTACCCCCTGTAAATTATCCCAATTAAAAAGAACAATTGGAACTTTTTATATTTTCAGATAATTAAATCTAACTAAGCCTAGTATAGCTAGTTTTTGATATTCTGTCAAAACATTATTTTGGGAATAATAATATTTTTCTAAATAATTCTTTTTAGCACACTGCCAGAGTAAAGCAACTAAGAAAATTAATATATCCCTATTTTAATTTCCATTTGAATTCCACTCGACCAAGAGTTATTTCAACAAAGCTGATCAAGTATTCTTTGTCCTCACCCCCCTTAGTAAAATTTATTCCCTAAAGCCAAAAACTTTCATTATTTATTCAGAAAATTCTAAATTAAATTGATGAGATGCCAAAATTACCCTTGTTTCGGCATCCTGGTCCAGGGAATATAACCAGTGTGCTTAACCATTACCAAATTTAGCATAAAGCACTACAGAGGAGGTTTTACAAATGGATGCCAATATTATCGGAGTTTATAATTCACAAAGGGAAGTAGTAAATGCCATTCAAGAACTGCAAAATGACGGATATCCTGTTCAAGATCTATCCATCATTGCGCAGACAGAACACCTGGATACGTCTCTTGAAGATAAAACCGGTGTTCATACAGAGACCTTCGAGACTAAAGATAGAGACAGCAGTGAGAGCGCAGGATTCTTAAATAGTCTGGCATCATGGTTTGATGATGATCGCATGAGCAGCGACTCTGCAGGTGAAAAATTCAGGGAACTGGGCATGTCAGATGATGAAGCACGCACGTATGAAACTTATGTGAACGAGGGAAAAATCATTTTATACAGCGATAGAATTGATACTGCAACAGGCTTTACCAATGCCGGAACTGTTGAAGCCAGAGTGGACAGCACTTACACTGGGGGATATAGCCAGCAGAGAAATCCAGCTGAAGAAGAGGAACAATCATTAAAACTTCGGGAAGAACAGCTGGATGTGTCAAAAGAACGCGTTCAAGCCGGAGAAGTTGAAATCCATAAAGACGTTGTGGAAGAACAAAAAGCAATTAATGTACCAGTTGAGCATGAAGAAGTGTATGTAGAAAGAAGAAAAGTGGATGATCCAACTGGCGTAAACACCTCACCTATATCAGATGAGGAAACAATCAGGATCCCAATTACAGAAGAGCGTGTGGAAGTCTCCAAAAAGCCTGTTGTCACCGAAGAGATTGTCGTAGGCAAACGGGAAGTTCAGGAAACGCAGCAGGTTAAAGAAAACCTCAAGAAAGAAGAAGTGCATCTTGAAGGCGGCTGTGAATACGTTACTGACGATGAAGACTTAAATCGTTCTCTTAATAGAAGAAATAATGACAACCTATAATTAAAAGGGTCCCTTCAGGGGGACCTCTTTAATAATGATGGATGAACACCAAAAAAGGCCTTCTCAAAGAGAAAGCCTTTTTTCTATAGTTTTTTAACTAGCCCTATTTTCCTGCCATGCTTCTTTTTTGCCACGGCCAAGGAAAGCAAATGCCGCTACAAGAACAGCCACCGTAAGTAATGCGATTGCAGTGCTGCCAGTAAAACCGATGATTAAATAACCAACAGCAGCGATTCCCGCTGAAATCAAGGCATATGGAAGCTGAGTCATCACATGGTCCATATGATTACATCCTGCCCCGGTTGAGGAAAGAATCGTTGTATCGGAAATCGGCGAACAATGATCTCCGAAAACCGCACCGGCAAGGACAGCTGACATAGCCGGCAATAACAGGGTGATATCTGTTGCAGCAGCAATGTCTCCTGCAATCGGAAGCAGGATGCCGAAAGATCCCCATGAAGTTCCAGTACTGAATGCCATAATTCCCGCTATGACGAAAAGTAAAAGCGGAAGCCAAGATGTGCTCATATTTGAGCTTTCCACAAGACCTGCTAAATACTTTCCAGTTTCCAGACGGCCGATCAAATCAACAATCGCCCAGGCAAACAGCAAGATATAAACAGCTGGAAGCATGGATTTAATGCCTTCCCATACCCCTTTGCCAAAAACATTTGGGTTAACACCTTTCAAAGCAAAGGCCTGTCGGAAGAATAATCCCAATGATACCAATAGACCCACTAGTCCTCCAAGGATAAGTGATTTTGAGACATCTGTGTTTTCAAATATTTGTAAAATAGTCGCACTTCCTTCAACCGCCTGTGAACCCGTCCAAAACATCGAGCCCACGGTACCTATGACAAGTGCTATAATCGGCCACACAAGATCTCCGACCGATCCTTTTGAACTTGTAGGAAGGTCATCCTTCAGTTCACCAGGCGCCGGCTTCTCAGGATCCATTACTAGACCCTCTTCAACTGCCCGCTTCTCATGGACCTTCATTGGCCCAATTTCCAGGCCTCTTAATGCAACAATAAACACAATAGCGAGGGTAGCCCATACATAAAGATTCATTGGAATCATTTGAATAAATGCCGAGAAAGCTGAATACTCGGTAACATTATGGGCAGCAAGGATAGTTCCAATCAGCGCAATAATGTATGCTCCCCAGCTTGATACTGGTGAAACCACACAAACAGGTGCTGAAGTCGAATCAATCAAATATGCAAGTTTCGCACGGGATACACGCTGGCGGTCTGTAATCGGACGTGAAATCTGGCCGACAGCCAGAGCATTGAAATAGTCGTCAATGAATATGATAATACCTAAAACAGCTCCGACAATCTGTGCGCCTGCACGGGTCTTGACCCGCTTCATCGCCCATTCTCCAAATGCACGGCTACCGCCTGAAATAGATATAAATGCAGTAATAACTCCTAATACAAGCAAGAATAGAATAATATATACATTCCAGGTGTTCAGCTCTCCGTCTGAAACAAAAATTCCTTTTACAGCATCCCAAATGATGCTGAATGTTTCTGTGATGCTGAATTCAGCCAGCAATAGTGCGGCTGTTACGATCCCCACTCCCAATGACAGCAATACACGCCTAGTCAGGATAACCATGGCGATTGCTACCAAAGGCGGCAGCAGGGAAAAAATCGTGTTTGCCATTACTTGTCCTCCTCTGAAATTTGATTGGTGTCCAGCTACAGGCGCCGATAAGCGGGCGCCTGTAGCTTTTCGTAGGGGAACAACAAGGATGATGACAGAGTCAAAATAAAAAAAGAGTAACGATAGAGAAAAATCTATCATTACTCTTTTGAAGTAATTAGTTTCTCCATCACGATCTGTAGCTCCCCATTATGAAGGCTTTGACAAAGTATATTCATACTTTCCCCTCATAATGACAGTGTTACTCCTATTCGAAGTAACCCCAGCAAGATTAGTTCTGACTCACTAATCATACTTCGGCAACATTCCCTTTCGGCTGCGGTCTTAGTTGTCATCCTCGCACAGCATACTCTTGAATCTTGCGCCTCTACCCCATCGGATATGATAAGGTTTTTATGAAATTATATTGAAATTTTATCAAAATACTAATCTATTTGCAAGTGTTATTGGCCGGCCGGTATTTCTATGGAAGGCGAGGTGCCCCCTCCGCCATTGTAAAATTGCGGGACCTTTCCCGGGTAGATGCCATAAGCGGCAAGTACATCCTCCTGTACAGTGATAATTTTGGTGGCAAAAGGAATAATGATTTGAACCTGCACATCCAGACGGACCAGTACCTTTACTTCAACATTATTAATGCCGTGATCCTTTGTTTCAGTTATAAAATTGGAGGTAACAGAGCCCACTGCATTAAATTTCACCGGTATCCGGGGACCCAGGTTTCCGAGAAGCGCATTATTGGTTGCCTGGCCAAGCGGCACGTAATAAACAATTCCATTTGTATGCTGCATTTGTTCCGTGTTGATTTCCACGTCTGTAAAGGACTCCAACGCATCTAAATCGCCCTTCTCCGCTTTCTTAATATTATCCTGAACCAGTTCGGTTACTTCCGCTTTGACCCTGTTCAGCTTTTCCACATTGATGCTGACAACACCGCTTTCACTTGCTTCAAACATATCTTCCAAATCCATCACATTGGTAATTTTTTTATTAATCGCATTGTTTATCACCAATGATGCGATTTTCCTTGTCTGTGAATCGGCATAGCTCATAAGTGTAGGCTTAAGCCCTTCGTTGATAATCCATAGGCCGGCAGCAGTTGAAATGACGAAAAATATAAAGGTCAATAGAAATACATAACGAAATGGCAGAGGACCTTTCCGGGGCAGCCGGCCGCGAAATTTTGCCAAAACAAATCCCCCCTTTACAAGCTATATGTATGCTGTAAAGGAGGGAACTAGGCTCAAAAATCCAAAATAGTTTATTGTTGTACAAAAGTCGTATCGCAGCCTATAATGACAGAATTCAATTCAATCCGCAAATCGGCTTCATATGGCTCGACATTCCTGCCCTTTTCTTCAAGTATGCGAATGACTGGCCTATCACTCAAACCCGCGTTCTGCCGGCAGACAACGCCTTTCCTGCCATCATTCAGCTCGACTGTAACACCCACAGGATATACCGCGACCGCCTGTCGAAAAACTTCGATTAGCCTCTTATCAAATAACTTTTCTGCCCCTGCATACAAAATCTCCAGACCTTCATGCGGGAGCATGGCCTGTCTGTAAATGCGATTAGATGTTACTGCATCAAACACATCGGCAATCGCAATAATCTTGCCGAAATCATGTATCTCGTCTCCCTCAAGGCCGCGCGGGTAGCCGGAACCATTCAAACGCTCATGATGCTGAAAGGCACAATGTGCAACAAGGAGCGGAATCGTCTCTACTTTTCTTAATATATTAAATCCATCTTCAGGGTGCTTCTTTATTGATTCAAATTCTTCCGCTGTCAATTTACCCGGTTTCAGAAGAATATCTCCTGGCACCTTCATTTTTCCTACATCATGGAGAATAGCACCTAGCCCCAGGATTTCAAGTTCCTTTGGCAGGAGCTGAAGCTTCATCCCGATTGCCAGAGAATAAAGGGTTACATTCAGGGAGTGTGTGAAAATATAGTGGTCATATGTATAAACATCTGATAGGATCGTAAGCAGCTCCCTATTTCCCCTTATTTCACCGATTAGCTGACGAATTAGCCCTGATAGCCGTTTAGAGGCTTTCTCAATCACTAAAGAGCCTGTTAATTCTTTATTTGCTTCTACTTCCTTCAGAACCGATTCTATGGTTTCGATAGCCTTCGTTCGCATTTTGGCAGTCAGAGGGTCCTTATATTGGATATCCTCAGTGCGCCAATCCCTGATATACACATAAGTAATACCCATTTCCTGCAATTTGTGTATTAATTTATCAGCCAGCTCCACACCTTCATGCAAGAGGACCTGACCCTTGTCATTATATATAGCCTTGGCCAAAACGCTGCCAGTCTCAATTGTATTGGTTGCTGCTAATCTCATATGTATCTCCCATATCCTATTTTCAGTGCTACTTTATATTTCGGGTATAATTTGGTTTTATTTACATTATACGACAAAATTCCGGCATTGGCGGAAGTTCTCAAATTTTTTATGAAAATTGATTCTTATGCCGTTTTTAAGGATAACTTTAGGTTGCTCGTCTTCATTCCGGGGTGCTTTATTCCTCAATTATGTATTTTATGTGCGGAAAGCCATTTTTTATATGCGGATAAAAAAATTTTTGTGCGGATAGCCGTTTTTTATGTGCGAATAGTAAAATTTATGTGCGAATAACCCGTTTTTACTTCCGGATAAAAAATTATATGCGGATAACCTGTTTTTACGTGCGGATAAAAAAATTTATGTACTACGAAGCCCTTTATATGAACTAATTAAAAAAGACAGCCCTATTAAGGCATGCCTTTAGATCATTTTAAGAAGTGCTTCTCTTCCAATCGTCCCTTTAACAATGCCCAGTTCCTCTGCCTGATATGTGACAGATTCGAGGGGGGCATTTAACAGCTGCTCTATGGTTTTTACGCCGACCGCCCTGCCGGCGATTACTTTGCGGTCCTTAAGCTTCTCATTCAGCAAAGCTACATCAAGGGCGCCGCACATGATATACCCTTTATCATTCGTTACAACCAGCAGATTGGTCTTCGGCAATTGCACCGATACACTCAAAAAATTATGGCCATCTATATCAATCGGTTTCAATTCAATCATACTTGCCGCCACTCCTTTCCTTTTCCCTTACACAATATGTGCGGACAAGGGAAAGGGTGAAAGTGCCAGGTACCACTTCAAGGCCACAGGCATCTGACACCGCTTAAAATAAATCAAGCTGTCTGGGAGCGAGCTGCTGGTATTCGATATCAAGCAGGCCGATCATTTGTTTAGCGTTGTCTGCCGCGTCACCGCCAGAGTTATTATTGAAGACGACGAATACATTTTTACAATTTTTTTCAAGCTGTTTTAGATGTTCTGCCCATTCAGCCAGTTCTTTTTCGTTATAGCGGTAAAGATAGCGGACCTCGCGCCAGTTGTCTCCCTTCTTTTTCTGCCAGCCATGAAAATTACGGCCATGAAACCGAACAAGCACCTTATCAGGACTGGTTGTTTCCAGGACAGTTGGAACAGAACCCTCACCGGCTTGCGGCTCGTCGCAGATGCTATGAATCCAGCCTTCTTCTCTCATAAATCTTAAGGTGCTTTCCTTAAACTCCGGCCGAAACCATGATTGATGCCTAAACTCAAGGGCACATGGGATATCCCCCATCTGCTCTTTGCACCAGCGAAGATAGTCGACATTGGCTTTTTTGCAGTCAAACCATGGCGGAAATTGAAACAGCACCATAGCCAGTTTGCCGGATTCGATATAAGGCTCCAATGAGTCTTTAAAGGCTTCAAACATTTCTTCTTTGCTCTCAAAAGGGATTTCGCCTCTCTGATGGCCGGTCATGCCCTGATAGGCTTTTACAATGAAATGAAAGCCTTCTGGGGTGTCTTTCACCCATTTAGCGGAATTACGCTGTGGCTGAACTGCATAAAAAGCAGAGTCCACCTCCACAGTCGGGAAATGGCCCGCATATTCTTTTAGCTTATCTCTAGGTGAAACATTGCCCGTATATAGGCTATCATGGTCGCCCCAGCCTGTTACGCCTATGATAATCATTGAAACACCTCCGTTTTTTTACTTTACTTTTACTTTTAACGGAAATTTCAAACTGAAACTCTATATGATTATAATTCATAAAAAAGTTTCAATTTTCCAAGATTTTTAATCCAGTTTACCATAGGATTTTTTAACCTTCCTTAAAATAATAAACAATTGATTGCTAAGTATTAAATTTATTGAACTTCAAGTTCTTGCCGTATATAAAACAAGACGCTTTCTCCTTAACTCGAAGAAAGCATCCTATGGCTATGAAAAATTCTTATTTTGTTACTCCTCTGATATTACCCTATATTGTGAAGTGGCCAACTTATATGAATTAAAATGGACCAGTATAAGCTAGTTGAACGTTTTGCTCCTTTTGCACTTTTATTATTTCATTTATTCATTTTTCTGCCTTGAGTCTGGAATTGTTTAATGTTAACTTTCACGTTAATATCTATTGAAGCTTCAGGAAACTGTTCCTCCCAATTTTTCTTTACTTTTTTCCACACTTTCGGTTGATTGATTCGTAAACTCTCTCCAAATCCAGCGACATCTACTTTTAATTCTTTTTGGGTCTTGGCTAATCCTGCTTCCATTAATCGCATAAATTCTCTTTCAACTTGCTTTTCTGCATTCCGAATAAACTTCTCATTAAAAGCATCACTGTTTGGAATCCAATCTTCAGCTAATCGGCCTTCAGTATTAATGTTTACTGTATACGAAATGGCCTCTCCATTTACCTTAGGCTTAATAGTACTTTTTAAGTGATCAATTTCATATGAAATGATTTTGTCCGTTTCCTTATCAACTCCTGTTACGGCACCAGCTTGAGCTTCACCTGTAATACAATTAATTCCAAAGGTTTCATCTTCATTAAGCTCCCCAATCATTTTCTGTGTATTCCCTTTGATAACTGCTGCTCCAATGATTTGAACTCCATCTTTAAATTTTTGTACTTTCTGAACCAAAAAACTTGAACTAGCCGACATTTTTTCCGAGAAATCGCCTAAGGATAATTTGGTGGGCATTTTTGCCGTTTTCGTTTCCATATTTTCTGTTATAGACAATAGCTTTAAAGCAGGTACTGGATCCTTCGTTCCTTTTATGCTTAATATTTCGCTTGCTTTCTCCTCTGAGATCAATACATGAACAGTCCGTCTTATTTCATGGTCGCGAAAGAAAAAATTCAATAATTGGAGCAAATTAATGGATTGTGCCGCTTCCTTACTAATGACCAATACTTTTAAATGGGCATAATTCGGACTGCGGCTTGTAACCGTGGAAGCTTCACGGCCCGCTTCAAATAAAGAGGACTCATCCATTGTTAAGTTTTGAAATGGTGCTGCTTGACTGCCGCCGCCTCCATTCTCTCCAGCCAAAACTTTAGGTACAACAGATTGAATTGTAAATTCAGGAGTTAGGCGCTTTGTTGAATATTCTTGATAATCCACTCCGACACCAACAGCTAGACCCATATCTTCAATATCAATGCGATCCCAACACCCTCCCATAAAAAGAATCGAGATGCAGCAGCATATCAAGATGCTTTTTTTAATTCTTCGCATTTCGTTTCCTCCTTATGAAGGCAATGATTAAAAAAAATACGGGGATAATTCCTGTAATTACGATGGCCAAGTTGCCAATATAGTCACCTAATTTAAAAACTCCATTTATATCTTCCGGATACATCGCACATAGATAAATGAAAGGTATAAGACCATACACAAAAGGTTTGTACGCTTTCTTAAAAACTTGACTCAAACCTAAACTAGCAAAATAAAAATTCATAATAAAGGATGTAAACGTTGTAATCACCCAAAGAATGATAAAAAAGCTTTCAAACCTTTCTAAAAGGAGAAATTTCATTTCAATTGATTTGACCAGTTCAATCGTCGGCCATGTTAACAGCCTGACCTCATCTATTGATAATGAGCCAACAACAGCTATTACGATCAAAATATACATAAATAAGGGGATAAATAACCCTACGGCTGCAGCTTTCATAGCTTGCTGCGATCTTTGCATATAAGCGATTAAAATAAGAAAACTTTCAATTCCAGCAAGAGATAATGCAGTGGGCTTAATCCCGTTAACAACTGGCATAAACCCTTCACCTAAGATCGGGCGAAGATTATTTAAATCAACATTTGTTACACTAAGTCCCAGCATAAATAAAATAAATACCAAAACAACCGGAAAGTAAATTTGAAGCAATTTTACAATAGGATAAATGCCGCTAATCACGATATACACCCCTACAGCGATATATACGATAATCACTACTTCTATCGGAGTTTTATCTAACAAATAAGCGCGAAGCACTTCAGCCATTGATCGCGCCTGATATCCACCAACTAATATAAAATATTTAATGATAAATAGATTAAAAATGAAACCTGCCCATTTACCAACCAATATAGGACTAAATTGAAAAATCGTCATTCCTTTAAATTGAAGACATAACTTGGTTATAAAAAATGCAGCAACAAATGTGATTCCGCCACTAATGATCATACTGATCCAAATATCCGGCGTTTGAACTTCCTCTGCACTCACGCGGGGTAATGTTACAATCCCAACACCAATGACCGTCATTGCTAAAGCAACTGTTGCTTGAGTAGATGTAATTTGTTCATTTGAACCATTCACTATGATCTTCCTTTATTTCATCCGAGTGGAGTCTTTTGGTTTTAACATTTCAGGTCTCTCTTTTAGAACACTATATGGTAATCGAAGTATTGCATCCTTCCAATCCTTAAATTGATATGGAACAAATGGAGAGGTATAGTCAACACCAAAACTTTTAAGCTTGACAAGATGAATCGTTAAGGCCATCGCAAACATAATAATTCCAAATAACCCTAATACAGCAGCTGAAAGCATCATTCCAAAGCGTAATATACGAATAGCTATTGCCGCCCCATACTGCGGTAAAGAAAAGGACGAAATTGCCGTGACTGCCACAACAATGACCATCATTGGGCTGACTAAGCCCGCTGTTACAGCTGCCTCCCCAATAACAAGCCCTCCTACAATTCCAACTGTTTGTCCAATTGGTTTTGGAAGCCTGACTCCAGCTTCCCGCAGTATTTCAATTGTGATTTCCATCAATAATGCTTCCACAATGGTTGGAAAGGGGACTCCTTCCCTGCTTCCTGCAATCGAGATCACTAAATCAGTTGGAATTAACCCTGGGTGATACGAAACAAGTGCTACATATAATGAAGGACCGAATAAAGAGACAAACGCTGCTCCAAACCGCATGAAGCGAATGAGAGAACCAACAAACCACCGTTCATAATAGTCTTCTGGCCCCTGAAGAATAGAGGTAATCGTGATTGGCAGCAGCAATACAAAAGGCGTTCCATCAACTAAAATGGCTACACGTCCTTCTAATAATCCACTTGCTACTTTATCCGGTCTTTCAGTTGTTATGAGTTGTGGAAACGGGGATAAAAAATCATCTTCAATGAACTGCTCAATAATCCCCGATTCAAGTATTTGGTCAATATCAATTTTTTCTAATCGTTTTTTGGCCTCTTGGATGATGCTGTCATTTGTAATATCTTTTATATATGCTACGATAACCGGTGTTTGACTTCTGCGTCCGATTGTATATTTGTCTAAAACTAAATGGGGATCTCTAATTCGCTTTCGAATTAAAGACATATTCACAAGAATATTTTCGACAAACCCTTCTCTTGCCCCCCTTACAGTAGCTTCTGTAATTGGTTCTTCAATTTGTCTTGATGGCCATTTTTTTGTTCCAAGTAAAAGGGATGTATCGACGTTATCAATTAATAATGCCGTATCTCCATTCAAAACCTTCATCACACAGTCTTCTATCTTGTTGTTTTCTTCTACATCCGTTAGCGTTACAACATGGTCTTTAATGATTTCTTTGATGTGAGAGCCGGTGGCCCGGTCTTCTTTTACATAGCATTCTCGCATTTGAAGTTCTAACATGATTGACTTTAATATTTGTTCATGAATTTGCTCTTTATCGGCAAGCCCTTTAATAAAAACGACAGCTGCTTTGACGTTATATAAGTCAATATAAAATCTGCGAATCGCGATATCAGGATTATTTCCTAAGATATTTTGTAATTGCTCGAGGTTAGAATCCAAACTCGATGAAAAGAATACATTCGTTCCATGTATCTTTACTTGTTCATGACCATTTTTCGTTTGTTTTTGCCTTTTTTGCAACCAAGCCCATCGATTCATCTCCCTCACCTGCTTACATGAAATATTTTTTGAAACGGGTAAGTTTTAAGTTGCTTTAGGTGTGGAAATTTTGTTTAAGGGGGGGTGCTAAATCCTTAACTAGATTTAATAGATCGTAACCATTTTGAAACTTTGGAAATAGAATAGGGAATGATAAAAGCTAAACAAGCACCTAATAAATGTTCCCATTTTGGAAGGAAAGATATGATATTCTCCATAAACTCATCACCTACTTTCTATTTTCACCCAACACTTTATTTATCATTCATTTCTAGACATAAAGAAATCGGCAGAAGGACTTGGATTAAAGATATAGGTTTAATAACTGCCTTCATGCAAAGGTGGAGCCTCTTAAACAAAAAAAGATTGAACGGCATGGCCGTTCAATCTTTTTTTAAAAATTTTATTATTAACCGATGGAACCTTCCATTTCGAATTTGATTAAATCCCAAAATCAAACTCTATATTAATATGAAGAAACACGTTAAAAATCAGTGTTTTTTATTATTCCAGTTTCAAACCATTTCAAAGTTTTTAAACCTGTTTCGGCACAAAATCGGCACACCTAAAATCTGAATCATCTTATGTCCTCTTTAGTAAAGATCATACACAGCAGCCCCACATCTGTACAATATTGGTTCAGTATCTCCCTTCTACTTTCAGTTGTAGTGTAAAAGACAAGTACAGGCTTATGCTTATATTGCTTTTCGATTGCTGGAGAAAGAAGTTCATACTGTTTTATTTTCTTTTTATTTTCAGCCATGGATTGAGTACGATCGACTTCTAAAAAGTGAAAAACTTTATGATGAGTAAATGTTGCATCAGGAATAATTGAGGTTTCTTTGTAGGTCAGTCCGCTTTGGTACTTAAAGGTGATTTTCTCTTCTATCCTCCAGTCTTGTGGACGGTTGAAATAAAGGTACATATCGTTTCTGAGAAGGTGATGATCAACAGACAATGACCATTTCACTTCTTTATCAGAACCAATCAGATCCATTCCGGTAGTGTTAAGATAATACACATATTTGCCATTGTACATTTTAATGTGTAGAAAGTCTTTCATCCGATTCAGCACTTTTAGCGCGTTCCGATCGGTACCCAATCCATGCAATACCTGCAGATGTTCTCTTGAGGCAAAGACCAATTTATCCAAACTTAACAAGATCTTCTCCTGGCGGCTCTTCTTTTTCTCGATACTCGACAACATTTTCTGGGGCTCCTTTCATTGATTGTGGTACCTGGTATCTCTCTAATCTTCTCCACATTTCATGATCTTCTAAGAGTGGAACCTGCATCTTCTGGAGCTCATGAGTTTTATAGAGCCCCCTACCTTTCACATCAGATGGCAGCTCCTCAGCTCCCCTTTCATCGATGGCCACTTCTGAAGCATAACCAGATGGCAGCCTGAATGTGACTTTTCCATCTGAATTTTGCTTTATGGAACGGGGCAAGGTGTCTGAAGTTGGGTCAATACTGGGTACAGAAGATTTCTCTGTACCCAATACCACCCCCAATCCGAGTGATCTCACCTAAATAATATTGACAAGCTCCAAGTACTTCTTTTGTAACGGCATCCATCCACTTCTCAGGAGCCAATTGCGCTGCTTCATCCACAATGATGAACTTCCTTTTTTTAATTGGAGTATTAGAAATGTTTGTAAAGAATTTTTTGTGAAAGTACTTATATTCCTCCTGCATCTGATTGTGGATACCTTCAAGCATGATACCAGCTTCCATTGTATTGCTGGCAACGCCTTTTACTTGCTCCAGAAGCTTATACCTTCCAAACTCCAGACCGCCTTTTAAATCGATGGTATACAGCTCCACATCTTGTGGATGGTATTCAATCAGATAAGTAACCAGGACCTTGAGAAAAACAGTCTTTCCAAATCGGGTAGTCCCCGCCACAGTCATATGAGGTATCTTTTCAAAGTCATGCCAGAGCATCCCTTCCAGGACCTTACCTAACGGAATCACCCATAAGTTCTCGCCTGCCTTCTTATGGTCCTCTGGATAGACAGGACATTCCGGAACAAGTTTATATGGGAATAAGTCCGGAATATCCTTCTTAAACACTTTAATCACTAAATACTTTCGTGGATCTTTAGGGATTACCCAGGCTTTAAATTCGACCAATACCGGCCGGCTTAATCCATCAGAGAAGAAATGCACCTTTTTTTCCATTTCAGCCATTTTTGTTGCTGGCAAGCCTAGTGGAATTTGAAATACATATTTAGTTCCGATCTCCTCTCCTCCGTCCACAATAGGATATTTCTTTTTAAACTTAGGGAATTGAGGATCCCCTTTTTTATTAGTGATTCCGTACCCTGTGTTTTCAAATATCGTCTGAATGCTTTTCTTTTCATTGCTCCCTTTAGGGATGGCCGCAGCTCCTGCAACCAAAAGGGGAAATGCTAACCACTCAATCATTGGCCAAACGCTCCTTTCCGAAGTGAACTTGTGAAACAAGTGAATGAGGACTTTAGCGAAAGCTAAAGGAGTTTCACTCATACCGAACTATTTAATACAAGCTCTATGCATTGAAAACATTGATATCCGAACAGACTGGAGAACTGACTGCCTAAAACCCGATGACCAGGCTGCGTATGAGTGGGTTCTTGAAAACAGCCCACCCAAGAGCAAACAGAACACCTCCCAGACCAACTGCCCGAACAGTCACTTCATTAATCTGCACGCCACATTTTTCTAAAAAAAAGAGGGCCATTAAGACAGCCCCTGTACCTACAAAGAAGGTCAGTCCCCCGTCTACCATGGATAGTAATCCGGGATCTGGAGCCATATAGGAATACCCAGAGACAAACTGTTTAAAAGGAATAACCTCGACTCCCACGTTTCCCTTCCTCCTTCAGCTTTCTTTTCAACTTGGCTGCCGTTTGATAATAAACGTCATCATAGCTTTCAATGCCAGCATCCACACATCGATACCTTTCCAGGTAGTTCATGATCATGCAGCAATCATCCGCAGTTTTTGCACTGAAATACATCTGGTTCATGAAATCCGAGGAAAATAGAAATTCTGTCTCATCCAGCTCATTAAAGTTGCTTTCGTGCATTCTCTTTTTAGTGTCTTCGCTATCCCTATAACCGTCAAAAATACTTTTTATAATCCCGTTTATCATGTACCTCCACCTCTTTCTGTCAGTGTCTGATACAGTTTATGGGTTGATCACTATAAAATTGCCTGTCTATCCCAATTATTTTTGTATCTTTCAAAAATAAACATTGAAAGGGATAATTTTACTTTGTGTGGAATATTAATTTAGGTGATTTGAATGAAGAAATTAAAAAGCAACTTAGGATGGCTAATTGAGAAATCAGATTACAACAGGGAATTTATTAGGAAAAGATATGGTAAGTCAGCTAACACAATAAGTAACTGGTGTACCGGTAAAAGCCACCCTAGCGTTAAAGAATTGTGGGATCTTGCCGAATTATTAGGTGTAAAGGTAGATGAACTTTACACATTGAAGGAGGAAAAAAAGGAGGAAAAAAATGAGCAATAAAACAATAATAGAAACAAAATGCACCTGTAAAGGCTGCGGGAATGTTTGGTTTTATGATAAAAAAGATGAGAACACAATTAAAGCAGAAAAAATGGAAGCTTTGGGAAGTGATCTAAGTAACGCTGGGAAAAGTATGATGTGCTGTGGTGGATGTTTACCGGCATTATTTATACCTAATAAAGAAAAAGTAAAGGTAAGGGATTTAAATGTATGTGAAAAGTGTGGTTCTAAAGCTGTAGTGAAAGAAACAGTAACGCATAATGTTGAGTAGCATTCTAATAATCATTACAAGAATTTACCAAAAATTCCTCTCTCCTATTAAGCCCAAAAGAGTAAAATGTAGATTTTATCCAACTTGTTCAGGATATGCCATCCAGGCTATAAGAAAATATGGCGCTGTTAAAGGCACTAAAAAAACAATAAATCGTTTAAAAAGGTGTAATCCCTATAATAGAGACAGTTGCATTGATTACCCATAAAATTGAAGAAAGCGCCCTCAAAGCTGAGGAGCGCTTTCTACTTTTAATATATCTAAAAAGGGGATTTTAATCGTCTCATATCCAGATTCAACATGAATTAATTTTGTCTGACCGTCTAGTTTTACAATTTTCCCTTGCACCTGTTCTTCTTTTTTAAAGACGATCAAAGTAACCTCAGTTTTTTCATTATGAGCTTCAACTAGCTGATTCCCTAATTCTTCAAGTTCAAAATCATCTCGTGATGGACGTTGGGGTTTGGACTTTTTCGGCATTTTCACTCCCACTTTTTAAGCTCCTCTCCTTATCTTTTGTTCAGGCCCGACCGATAAAACACTCCTTATAAAAAATGTCCTTTCAATCGAACCTCCTTTATTATAATCTTATGCGAACCCACGTTCGATTTCAAGTTGAATGCAGAATATATGTTCGTGTATAATTTATCTAAAAGGAAAAGGACTATGGATAATGAAAGTGATAATCCAAACAACCCTAAATGTTGAAGGTAACCGAGGATTTAGAAATGGAGAATTCCATGTAAGGGATAGCGAATTTAAGAAGGACCCTGATTTTGCTGTTGCTGTGGTTGCTTATGAATGGATCCAGCAGCAGAAGCGTGAGAGTGGTCAGAGAGAGACAATTATTGAAAAAGTGACCTGGAATGAGAAAAACGATATAACACAGATAGTTAGAGAAATAGTGCCGGTTTTGCCGGAAGATAATTTGCCATTTTAACTCAAAAAAGCCCCTCTAAATTGAGAAGGGCTTTTTTCATAAGATAGATGCCTATAAAACGGCTGCCATTACAGACCGCTTATGTGTATATGTTGTCACACGTTTTATAGGGCTTACTCTATCTTAGTATTATTAATATGCACAAAAAAAGACCAAAAATACCTGGTCAGTAAAAAAATGGGTGACATGGCGCAAAACCTATATATCGACTACCACATAGGCAGTTTATGTGTAAAATGTTGTCACACGATATTATAGGGTTTACTTGCGCCGTATTAGATGTCTTTATATTAACATTACTTGTTTTCGATTGTAAACAAAAATGTATTAAAATAATACACTAAAGACTAACAACTTTTTGTTGTCCGAAATATCTTCTTGGGAAACGCTCGCTTTGTACAACTTTACTTGAGATTAAATCATAATTATAATTGTGCCCATGTTCATATTTAGAATTGATCGCATTAGCCACAAAATCTGCTGCTTGTATTGGATAAGAATTCTGCGATTCAATATATCTAACCTCAATATCAAGGTCAAGATTTAAATCATAATTTAGTCTAATTTTAATGTAGTTTTCAAATGAATTTGTTGACTCTACCTTAATTGTTCTTTTATCTAGATTAATTACTAAGTGTTTAAGACCTCTTCTCATTGCTACTGGTTCAATAATGAATTTGAGCATATAGTTATAAAGAAGGTTTTCATCCTCAAGTAATTTCGATTTAACATGATGAAGGTCTGCCACAATGTATCTAATATTCAGGTCTTTTGAAGCTATTTTTCTAAGAAAATAATCTTTAATTATTGGGTTTGAGTCACTAGCTTTAATTTCATCAACATTTTCAAATCTAGTGAATTCTTTTTTCACCTTTAATACAGTCTTTTTCATTACATTACTTAGAGGTTTCGTAAAAGGCATTTCAATGCAGGCAATAGTAAAATATCTACCTTGCTTACCAAGATTACCTGATTCGTCAAAATTCAATATCAGCTTGTCACCCATACTTTGGAACAGTCCTTTTCAATATACTGTATTTCTTTTGTCTTATATATATTGATGTAATTTCCATTATAGCATCTTTAGCCTACAATATGTAGGATTAAATAATTATATGTCACTAGATGTTGATTAATGTAAAAAGCCCTCTCAACTGAGAAGGGCTTTTAAAGATTCAGTTTAATATTAACTCTAAGAAAAAGTCATCAATTTGATTATTATTTTTTGAAAAACTTCATGGTCTGCTAATATTAATTGTCTTAAGATGTTATCTAATCTTACAGAAAACTCAACTAGATCTTCTTCAGAACCACTTATATTCGAACCGTGAAGAATTACAGATCTATAATTATAAGCCTTTTTGATAAAATTATATATGTCTATTTTTTCTTGTGCCGAAGCACCCATTAAAGCAGCTACTCTTTCTGCAATCCTATGATTAATTTCAGATTTAGCAGTACTAAATAAACACTCTAAGGCAGTACAATACAAAACTATTTTCATGGGTAACGCATGACTGGTTCTTGCCCCCATTGTAAAATACTGTGCCTTAAACATTCTGCCAGGATTACCTTTTTTATAAAAATGATTGCTTTCTGGATATTTACCTCCAAAAGTCTCCTCTTTTATTTCATCAAGGGAAATTGGTGTGAAAGTTTGTATAGCTGAATCAATTTCATTTCTTGTAAACTCACTTATACCTTCTTCACAAGAAGCAACTTTAAATATTTCTCCTAAAGAAGCTTTAAATGAACGACCATCTTCTATACTATCTTTATAAGTAATCAAAAATCCATCTCTAACATAAATACCATTATCTTTTACAAGCCAGAGGTCTGTTACAAAACTTTGTGCCTCTCTAAGAAAAGCAAAAGTAGTCATTGTGCCTTTTTTACCCATTTCTTCCATAGACGAAATTTCAGGGAATTCTCCATACTTATAGTAATAAACAGTATCATTAAATTCATCAACAGAGTGAACACCCGCTGTCGATTGCATCAATATGGAATTAAGGATTTCCGATCTTACTTCCTCCCCATTGGAAATCCTAGTTCCAGGATACAGTTGTATTCCTTTATTTAATTTAACATCTATTTTCATATGATGAAGAATTGTTATAAACTTGTATTTCATTTCTAATTAACTCCTTTAGAAGAATATAAAAATTAGTTCGAGATAACTTTTAATATCCTTCTAAATTGACGATTATTTATAAATATGTTGTAGTACCTCTAAAATAAAAAGTCTATTTAATCAATTGAACCCATTAAGTTATGCCTTTTGACTTCAAAACAGCCTGTAACTTCTTTTGAGTATTAGGGCCATATATCCCATCTACTTCATAAGGCAAATAAACCATCTGAAAGCGCCTTAAGGCATCTTTAGTTTTTGCCCCGTATATACCATCGGCAGTACCACATTTGAAATAAACAGCGTTCAAAGCTCGCTGCAGTTTCTTAACGTTCTCCCCTTTGCTTCCTTCCCTTAAAACTCCAGAAGGCAATGGATACCTGTATGTTTCCTGAGCTTTTTTAGGCTGATCAGGTTTCGGTGTGTATGCATTTTTGGCTTTCCCTAAATTAATCTTCTGGCCAATCTTTAGCTTGTTAGGATCCACACCTGGATTTGCGACAATCAAATCATTCACAGTAATGCCATCAATGTTGTTAGCAAGCCCCCAGAATGTATCACCTTCTTGGATAACATGAAAATCAGGAGATGTTTTAGAAGGTACATTCCCATCGAGAAACTTAAACACTTTCTGATAATCAAATACGCAGCAGGCTTTCCAAGAATACCCCGGCATTTCTTGATGTGATTTGTCGCGCTGACCAATTCCATCTTTAACAAGGGCTGCCTGTAATTCATCGATGGTCGCCTTTGTTGCGTCATCTAATTTTTCTGTTCGGAAATCACCAGCAACGCAGATTCCAAGAGCAAATTGATTGCTGTCACCTACATGATAAGTGCGCATACTAATATCATTAGCATATACAATTCTAGCTCGCTCGCCTTTAGTAGTTTTCACTTTATTTTTCGGCTCAATTACTAAATGATAACCAACACCAGGCCATCCTAGAGAAACATGATACCTTGCAAAAGCTTCAGCAGTTGAACCTGCAAGATTGCTTTTCGTTAAGGAATGATGCCAAACCCGATCAGTGATTTTCTTTACCCTTTTTGAATATGCTCCTTTTTTCGGAAGCTTCCCTCTCATATCCACAAGTTGCGGCAGTTTTTCAAATGCATATGCCATAATAACCTCTCCTTTTTATATAAATAAAGCCACCCGGAAGGGCAGCTTATTTGCCGTCATCTTCAAATGCATTAGATGAGCTGAATGGTTTTACCGTATTATCTTTCTTCATCAATCCTTGTGCCTGTAGAGCCTTTTTCTGCAGCTGGGCCTTCTTGCTGGTGTACGTGTTCTTCCAAACAGTCCAGGCATTAACAGCAATAAAAATACTAAGAATCACAAAGTTTGCTATATCATTGGCAAATGGAGTGATATCGACATTGGAGATTCCGTTTAGGCCTAATGCAAATAAAGAAAGCCACCCACTTAAAAGGATGGCCCAGTCTTTCCACGTTTTCGGTTGTTCGTACATTTTAACTACCTCCAAATATTTTTGTGATTTGATCCCATTGCGAAATGACAATTGATAATACTCCTACAATTCCGGTCCCCCCCAATAACCCAAGAAATATATCTTTGCGTGTGGTTATTTTCAAGGTTTTTATGCCGTACATTTGCTCTAGCAGTTTTTGGTTCATGGTATTTTGATCGTTCAGCATCGTCTTAGTTGAACTAAACTCTGTTAGCAATGTATTTTGTGTCTGTAGCTGTACTTTTTCCATATCCGAAATCTTGGTGATTACCTTGTCATAGTTGTCTTCCAACTTTGATATTCTCTCTTCATGATCGTCTAGTCTCTGTGGCACGTCCATCTCCTCCAATGTCCATTGCCCCCCCCTTTTTAACACAATATATTGTTCTCTATAAAATTACTCTGCAGGTGGCTGGTAATCCCCAGCCAAAAACTCTACACCACTATCTATAAGGTGTTCGTATGTTGCAGGCTTTAGTGATTCTGGAACATCCTCAAAAGCAGTCTTTCCTAAAATCACTCGCTGTGCAAAAAACATGGCCATCATGAAATCATCTCCTATTAGTTTTAGTATTTTATATATAAAAAATCGGACTATCATGGGTACACTAGCATTGCCATCTCAGCAATGAGCTCCTCGTGAAAGTCCGATCTATCTGAAGACGCTTGAATCTGCGCTTTTAATAAAGTGTTTTCTTGTTTTAACAAATCAAGTTCTGCCGTTCCTTTTGTTCGGTTATCTTCGTATTCTATATATTCTGCCGTTGCACCCTCTACCCATCCATTCTCTGTCCACCGCGGTTTATACAACAAAGGCGGGACAGGTTCTTTTATTAGGTTTGACTCCAATATGTCCGTATCCTTCACGATAACGGGATCAATAATAAAGCCATTTTCATCGATGATGTTAGCTTCGATAAACAAGTTATTCACCTCTTTTTAATTACCATACAAGAAATAAATTCCGTCAAGAGATAGCCAATTACCTGAAACCGTCGCAGTAACAACACCCGTTGTACTTATGCTTATACGTGATGTTCCAACGGAAGAGTTTGACCATGTGGTGAAAGTTAATAACGCGCTTGGACGATACCCGGCAGGAAGTGTAAAAATGTGTTTCCCGTCAGCAGATCCTGTTAAAAATCCGCGTAAATGAACATGCCCCAATGCGTCTTTATAATAAGCAGCTGTTTGATAACCTCCGCCATAATTTGAAACCCCATTCAGCAGCGTTGGCGCAATCCATCCTCGGTCTGCTGTTGAAATAATATTATCTCCAATCATACTCATGCCCGTGGCTATTAATCTGGCTTTCTCAGCTCCATAAGCTAACAACCTCAAATAATTATCAGCAAAGATATCTATATGAGTAACACCGTTTGTGTTCCCAGCTGAAACGGAACCGCCTTTTAGGTCTTTGTTCAAATTATTCATGAAAAGGCCATTGCCATTTACTTTCGCACTGGTGAGCGCACCTATAAATGCCTCAAGTTGGCTTCCGGACATTTGAACATACCAACCATCTTTCTCTGACTTTATGGTGTCATTTTCAATTGTGACTGTACCTTTTGCGCCTGTTATAGAAATCTTTCCCGAGAAGGTTCCGGAAGCTCCTGTAAGATTTCCTTTGAACCAGACATTACCGGCATTATCGACAATAAATTGATCATTTACATTAAGTCCAAGCAATGACTTTATATGTTTTGCTAAAATAGCCCCATCAACAATTAACTCTTCGGTAACCATTCTATTGACGTGAATATTGTCTACATAGAACCTATTTGTTGTCTCAGTATTGTTAGTGAAAGATACCCACAGTTGAAGGTAATAACAGCCTGACGGAACAGTGTAAACCCCTTCTTTAGTTTCAAAGGAGAGGTTTTTAGTAGCCCATATAAGAGGTGCATCCCAGTTACTTAAAGCTTGCTTAGCAGCATTATACCGCCTGAATCCAATTCTTCCATGGTTTGTTCCGGCTGTATTTAAGTAACGGGCCTCAGCAGTTACATAAAACTTTTGACCAGGGATAACGGGAATTAAATTAGAAGCATAATAGTCTGCATTTCCACCGTTTCTAGCATCTAGCTCCATACATCGATTGGAACCGTTCCCTTGCTGAAAGCTTGAAATGTCTGCTACCCTTCCATAAACAGAGTAAGTCCAAAACTTAGGAGTAGTTCCAGGCGCATCATCTTCAAAATGACCATTTTCACAAAGGTTATGTCCTCCAGGTAGTCCTTGTGGTCCTTGAGGACCAGGGTCTCCGGTATCACCTTTATCGCCTTTAGGACCTTGGATAAGAGACCAAGAATATTTTGTTGGGTCGGTTGAATCAGCTTCGGTATAGTCGCTATAAACACCAATATATGTCTTACCAGTGGATACAGTAGTTGAGAATCCTGCAGTACCTGTTGAGTTAGTAGCCCATGCTGTATGAAAATACGGAGTCCTTCCATCGCTACCAGGATCTCCAGGGACCCCCTTATCACCTTTATCTCCTTTACTTCCCATAGGGGCAAAGAATATGTCGGTAATTTGATTCTTTGAAGAAAGGTCAGTGATTGAGCTATCGATATATAGCTTCAATCCAGCCGATACAGCTTTTGTCCTCTTTAGCTCTCCGTTATGATAGTATCTAATACTTTCTCCATCATAAGTAATCTGAAGAGAATCTCCTTCTGCATACGCTCCACAAGTTTGAACATTAGACCCATTTTCAAATACAAATAAGTTACCTCTATTCATATAGAACGCATAGTCTAAAGACGGATAGTTAGCATCGGTAGCTGGGTCTGAATTCAAACCGAACATTGAGTTTGTTCCAATATCTCCTGCTTTGAAACTTAAGAACGCACCACCAGTAAACGATTCTTGTGTATACGCTTGTTCATTCCAACCAGTTGTTCCTCCAGACTTTCGAATATTACCCTTAGCATCGATTGCAATGTTACTTGTTTTCACCCAATTATATGATATAACTGGTGATAATAAGTCATCGGGATGAGGCGCATATGGAGGGACTTCATCCTCTTCGGATAACATAATATCAGTAAAGAAGAAGTCTCCAGTGGCATCACGAACGTACATTTGAATACGAATTTCTGTAAATCCAGAACTAATTGTCGTAAATGTTGCACTTCTTTTTACAAATGATGTTGACGGATCAAGCGATATTCCATTAGAACCAGATACATAAGCTCCGTTGTTATAGTACTCAATATATAATCGAGTATGGGGGTTAGTAGGTCCCACAGCTTTATTAATAACTTTCAGTAAAGCCGATAAGGTATATTGAGTGTTAGGTTTAGCAGCGAACGATTGCCAAACTATTTTGCTAATACCTATAGCACCTGAAATCTTAAATGCTTTTCTACCATCCTCAACAACCAAAGAGCCATTACCTGTGCCTGTCCAACTTTCAACACCTTTATCAAAGTTACCATTTCTCAAAAGGTTCCAAGTAAAGGAATCGCCTTTATCACCTTGCGCCCCAGTCTCTCCTTTTACCTTATTCCAAGTATACAAAGCGACATTAGTACTATCAGCAGAGTTAAAGTCAACGTAAGTTCCGATCCACTCCCCAACAGTTTCTCCACTATTTGCTGTGAAAGTTTTCCCACCATCATTAGAGTATTTAATATGCAAGTAACTTGTTTTTCCGTCAGCACCCGGCTCCCCTGGTAAACCATCAGTACCTTTTATTAAACTCCAAGAGTAAGATGCGTATCCGGTAGGTGCTGTCGCTGTAGTTGTAACTGCTGTACCGATATATTTAGCATTAGTAGGATCGGTAGCCATTGGGTTTCCGTTGGCATTTTGACTATATCGAACCCATAGATAAGCACTTGTTCCATTGGCACCATCTTTACCATCGAAATAGTCAACCCCTTTAACAGGAGTATAACCAGGGTCACCTTTATCGCCCTTATCACCTTTTACTTTATTCCAAGTATAAGCAGAAACACTTGTACTATCGGTAGAAGTAAAATCAACATAGGTACCAATCCATGTACCTACGGTCTCTCCGTTATTGGCTGTAAAAGTAGCCCCTCCATCGTTTGAATATTTAATGTGGAGGTAACTTGTTCGTCCATCTGATCCACTTTCCCCTGGTAAGCCCTGATCCCCTTTAATCAAACTCCATCGATAGGAAGTATTAGCTGTAGGTGCAGCAGAAGTTGCAGTTGTGGCTATCCCTATATATTTCGCCCCTGTGGGGTCAGTCGTCATAGAGCTACCATCAGCATTTTGGCTGTATCGGACATGCAGATAACTGGAGTTCCCATCCTGCCCATCTTTACCATCAAAATAGTCAACACCCTTTATTGGGGTATATCCGTCATTTCCCTTTTCCCCTTTCGGTCCTTGAATTAATGCCCAGGTGTAATCTGCAGGATTATTCGACTCCTCTTGAACCAACTTATTTTGAGCAATACCAATGTACTTTTTACCGGTTGGATTATCCGAAAGTCCGTACCCGCTTGAATCATCTCCATATTTAATCCATGTATAGGTAGGTTGTCCATTCTCTCCAGTTGGTCCTGGCACCCCTTGAGGCCCCCTGAAAAGTGACCAAGTATAATCGGCAGGATCCATAGAAGGAGTTTCGTCTGTCTGATTATAGGCAATCCCAATATAGTTTTTCCCGGTAGAGTCCTGGCTCATATTGAGACCATTTGCATCATCCGCGTACATAATCCAGGTAACGCTACCGTTCAATGGGATCCATTTATTTAAAATAGAATCCCATGTGTGTGCAACCTCCACGGACCCTCCTGTTTTAATCCAAATAATATTCGGCTTTCCTGGTGGTGCAGTCGGGGATTTTATGACCTTTGTTGCATAGAGATCCTGTAGCTCTCTCCAAGTTTTCATGATATCTTCTTTTTTATATTCAATGACCTCTCCGAGCTTGAAGGTCTTTTTTGATTTATTGAAGACAGAACGATCAACAAAAATAACCCTCGAATCCAAGTACATTGGAGGGTTAAAATGCTCATCTTTGATTTTTGCGGAATCTCCTAACCTGGTTATCTCGTGCTCATAACCGAGGATGTGTTCCAGGCTTACTGCTTCTACTTCATATTCTACAGTTGCAGATATCCGTTTTTTCAACTCCATTTCCCCAAGTTGAGTGAGCCTTTCTAGTGTCATATCCTGATCAGAAGTCTCTGGCTCATATAACGCAATTCGGTGTTTGCCCTTCCGATTCCAGTTCTGATATGCAGCATCATTTTTTACAATCACTTCTAGCCTTGTACCATCCTGTCTTTCTGGTCCTAAACAGTGAAGGGCAGTGACAATACGATTGGACAGCACTCTACGTTTAATGCCAATAAGATCCTTTCCAAATGTAATTTCTTTTCCACGGTTAAGTCCTTGTCTCTTAATAAAATCCACATATCGTCCTGTAACGGTATCTCCATTAGTGGTTACCCTGAACCTCAGCTCGCATTCAAATAAAGAAGCAATAGCCAGAAGAGCATCATAAGCATCAAGATGCTTTTCTACTGTCCATTTTCTAGTACCGCTATAATCTACAATTCCAACCTGCCATTCTAGCCCTGAAAGAACTAATCCAGCAGCTGTTTGAATTGATTGGCTATCCAGAACTTGTGGTGAAACTATTTTGGATTGACGGATTTCGGCAAATGAACCTATTGCTTCAACTTCTTTTGTCATTGACGCTGTGTCTTCAAAAGTATAATTTATAACAAATTCTCGATAGTCCCCATCCTCGTCGGGTATCAGAACACGTGATAGACTATTTAGTTTATCAGCATCAGGTTCATTTACTGTAACCGAAAATTTATAAATATCCTCATTATCCTTTATCCCATTTTGATGGCTGTCCTCAATCACTTTTGTTAACCAACCAATTATTTGGTCAGTTTGATGGTGAAGAATATGAATCATCTATATTTATCCCTCCATTCTCCCTCAACTCGACTTATCACATTTGGTGGGTTAAAAACTAAAGCATTGTCGCCTGGTTGGAGATGAAAGAAACGAGATCCGAAATCTTTGCGCATGAAAAAATCCCCATTCTTGAGGATTCTGCTGGCTCCCATATCAAATTCGAATACGTCTCCGTCTTCCCCAATATACGGAATTTGACTTTCTGTAAGTTGATTAAGTTTATAAACCTCCAAGTCCTGGATGCTCATTCGGGAAGGTGTAGATGTGCCGTATGTGGCAATGTGTACGACAACATGTGCAACTTTTCTAGTAAACTGATTTTCCCTATCCTCCCATTCCACGAATTTTCGTGAGGTACGGTTATTTCGGTCACCATTTATAAACTTGGCTACATAAGCAGTCCATTTATTGCCTTTTTTCGTGATCTGCAGTAAGCCATTGAAGTTATGCCAGGTATTCCAGTTGGTGCCGTATTCCGCAATCATAAAATGATTGACAACATTATCCCCGACACGAAGTTCAGCGATATTTCCACCCTGACCTTTTGACATGTCCTTAATCGCAAGCTTAGCTACAGCCTTTTTATTGACGTCCAATAGGTAGACTTCAATTCTTCCTATTTTTGTTAAATCATCATTATCCAGGATGGGCTGCACTGCTACATCAAAATCAGTTAATTCTTGGCCAAGTGATTTTATTTTTGCCGGTCCATGCCATGCAGTACCTGAACCGAGAGAAGACGCAATGAATTTTGTGCCATCACTTGTCATTGTCCCGGCCACAACTCCTCCATCGATGTCAGAACTCTGGGCATCTCCCCATCCCGTTGTTGTGGACATGGTATCATGAAGGATTAATTCACGCTCGGCAACCGCAAACTCATCGATATTAACAGGCCTGCCAATCCTCATATAATCCTCATCGCCAATGATATCTAAGAAGGTGGTATTATCTTTTAGCCAAATTTTAAAATTTGGAGGAGTACTGACTGTACCTTTGGTGTTTAATACCACAGGCAACGATAAATCAGTAAAAGGACCCTCAGCTTTTGCTGGACCGTATTTATATGGATCTGGGCAGATAAAGGTAATTGTATCTCTATGAACCCCTCCCCATTCAAATGTCTCCTTTACTCCACTCGTAATGGCATAATAAATTCTGTCTATTTCATCTTCAAATACAAGCGATTTTGCTTCTTTTGTAATGAGGACTCCATTTACGATTTCGATTACTTTTCGTAATTTAAAATCACTTACCTCATCAAATGCTATATCAACCTCAATAATACGAACAGGCGTCTTTGTTGATGATACGAGTGCTCCATCCATTCCTGAGAATTCAAGCAGTTCGACATCTTGGCCTAATACTCCTCTACCTCTAATATCTTCTATGTGAAAATATTGACTTAGGATAACGCTATTAAATATTAGAGAGAAATCATCATCAATGGTTATGGGATTCACCCCCTTAAAATGCCAATGTTTTCTTCATAACGTTCATTTTCAGATATCAAATGAGTTCTCAAAATTTTGCCTGCTTTCCGACCATCGATATAAACGTCCCCGTTTTCTCTTTGATTGTTTAAGAAGTCTAATGATGATCTAAATGCATCTTGAATGGCTTTGATTTCCCCAATTTGAGAAGAAAGGTTATAGCTAATGTCTTGTTTAGGAATAGCTGCCGATTCAAGATCCAGATCCGGGGTTGCCCACCTTGCTAATTGTTCTGCTGCATTTTGAACGAACTTCTTCATTTTCAGAATTCCGTTACCTAATCCCTCTCCCGTAAATTCACCTAGCACCGTTGTAACACGGGAAGGTGAATTAATATCCAATATCTCTTCAATCTTACTTTTAACAGAATTGGCTACTTCTCTCACTTTTTCCCTAACAGCACCAATCATAGATCCAATTCCATTGATCAAACCTTGGATAATGTCTTTTCCTACCTGGCTCAAATCAATATCAGTCAAGAAGGATTTTGCTTTATTCCATATTTCCTCGATTTTAGTTTTGACTGCATTCATTTTTTCCTGAACAGCATTTTTCAAAGCTTCAAATTTTGCCCGCACTGTGTTTTTAATTGTCTCAGGCAAATTGGTGGAATTGGTTTTAATGGCATTCCAGATTTCAGAAACTTTCGCCCTTGCTGCATTCATCTTTTCTGAAATAGATGCTCTTAAATTTTCAAATCTGCTGATTGCTGCAGATATAAGGTTTATAATAATGGTCTGTACAGTTGTCTTAATAGACTGCCAAGTATTAGCCAAAAAGCCTTTAACGGAATTAAATATTGTGAGAGTATTTGTCTTGAGATGATCCCATGCCGTGGAAACCAATCCTTTGATAGCCTCTAGAGCACCGCTGAAAATCAGCTTCAAACCATTCCATATACCCAATAACGCCTGGCTTAAATTTTGAAAGATCTGAGTTGCATGTACCTTCATGCTTTCGAAGTCACCTGTAACCAGATCTAAAAGCAATAATAAAGATCCAAGGAATAAGTTTTTGATGAAGTCCCAAACACTAGTAAAATACAGCTTTAATCCTTCGAAAATCTGAGAGACTCCATTTTTCATATTGTTAAAGAAATCTAAAATTCCTTGAACAAAAGGAGCAAGAATGGCTTGAACGGTTGTAACAATAGCCATCCAAGCTACCGAAATCCCCGTTTTTATCGCTTCCCAGGCAGCAGCCATCCCATCTTTAATCGTTGTCCAAGTATTGGTTAGAAAAGCTACAAAGCTATTCCATATATTTGTTATGGACTCTTTGATGGCTGTCCATGTCTCTGACGAAAAAGACTTAATGGATTCCCAGGCGTTCCTTAACCATTCCATTGTCGTTGTCCAGATCTCAATGGTTTTAGCTTTAATGGTGTCCCAATTTTTATAAATAACGATGGCTAACCCTATTACTAGTGCAGATATTATGCCTATAGGTCCGGATAAAGTCGCAAGGGCAGTTCTTAGGAAAGTCATGATGGCCGCAGATTCCCTGACCTTTTTTATTAACATTCCTATAGGACCTACTATTGATCCAATACCTTGCAGAAACATACCCACCATCATTAATAAGGGGCCGATTAAAGCAAGGAAACCTCCTAATGCAAGAATTACCATATGGATAGTTGGTGAAAGATTTGCAAAAGTGATTGCGAACTCTCTAATATAGGGCAGTGCTGTTTGAATAATCTCAAGAAGTGTTTCCCCTAAAGGCATAACAGCCTCTTGCAATTCTCGCAAGGTAGATGTCAGCTCTGCTCCAAGATTATCTTTCATGGAATCAGATGCCTTCTGGGCTGCTCCTTCAAAATCGGTCATACCCTCTGAGGCAGTCGCAAAGAACGCCTGATATTGAGGTCCAAGATCTTCCAAAGGGGTACCCATCAATTCGATTGCTAATCGGTTCCTATCTGCTTCATCACTTACACCAGCGATGGCAGTCATAACCGCCATAAACGCAGCATTGGCTTGATCACCGCCAGCAGCCAAGTCCCCTTCGATTTGTTTAAAATCTAGACCTAGTTCAGAAAGAGAACTCCGGGTGTTGTCTGCTCCATCAGTAATCTGTAAAAAACTTTCTTTGACTGTATCCCCCAATTTATCAAGGCTAAAAATCCCTGATTCCACACCACTGGCGAACATCCCTACCATTTGCTCTGCTGTATATCCCATATTGGCGAACTGAGTGGAATACTCGGATATACTGTCAAGGAGCTCATCCGAGTAATCCCCGCCCCGTTGGAATGCAACGGTTATTAAGTCCATGGCCTTAGTGGAATCTACACCAAACTGCTGCATTAGTTGTCCTGCAGCCCTTGTCGTTTCCTTGATGTCTCCTCCGAAAGCTTCAGCTATCATAAAAGCACTTTCAGCTACAGCTTCCAATTCTCCAACTGGTAGATTCCCTAATTGCTGATAAACGGTTGCAACAGCATCAGTCGTTTCCTGAAGGTTTTCACCAAAGGCATTTCTCCATAAGTTTGCAGCCACTTCCTCTAGCTCTTCCGCTTTTTTCGCTGTGAGTCCCAACTGCGTCTGCAATCTGTCTCCAACTGCATCAAAGTCGTCGGCGGTTTTAAGCGCTAAGGTGCCAATTCCTGTTAACGGAAGTGTTAGTCCTGCCGAAAGAGTTTGTCCAATTTCATTCATTTTCCCGCCGAAATTTGACATTCTGTCTGCTGTCGATTCAACTTGCTCCGCTTGTTGTTCGATTGACTGGTTGGTTTCTATAACTTGATTGGCAAAACGTTGTTCCTCAATTCTTGCCCTGTCAAGTCTTGCAGCCATTTCCTGTGCTGCCCTGGAGTTTTCCCCATACTGGGCTTTAACTGCTTCATATTGCCTCTGTGTTTCGGCCACCCTGCGTCCAGCCAATTCCTGCTGCTTCTGCAGATATTCAACTGTAGCACTTAGTTTCTCTGTTTCTGATGCAGTATGTTTCATCTGCTCCTGCTGAAGTTGAAACTCCCGTTTTAGCTTGGCAGATTCTGAGCTCATTTCCTTCATGCCCTTATTAAATTCCTGATTAAAGACAGAGACCTTAATTTGGGCTTCATTCCTACTTGCCAACTATCACACCTCCTTCACAATGTGGATGGATTGTTGATCCAGCCTTTGAAAGAGATTGCCCCCTGGAAAACCCGTTCGACATTCGCAATTGGCTCATGCCAAAAAAAGTCCGGGTCCATTCCTTGGCCAAGAACAAACCAAACATATTTATCCTCCACGCACTCAAAATCAAGTTGTGGAGGCTTTACTTTTTTTCTTTTGAACTTGGTTTTTTAGTTGATTTTCGAAGGCCTGCAGCAAATTTATTATTGGAATCACCAATGGAGGATTTTAAAATTTCCATATAAAGAGTAAGAGTTTCCGTATAATCGCCATGGTATCTCTGAAGAAAATCATCAAGAGTATATTCGGATTTTGGATTTGCTCCAATAAAGGCTAAATAGATTACGTTTTGCATTTTTTCTTCTGAAAGATCATCGAGTAAGCTTCTGGCAGCTTCATCATCCTCTTTACCTTTAACATTCTTTTCGAGTCCTAATAAATCCTGAATCATACTTGAATCAATGATTCCTAAATCGCGTCCGCGTCTTAAGGAGTGATTGCTCAAAAAAAGTGGGTATTTTTTTTCATTTTCAACCACTTCTTTAAACTCACCTTCAATCTCCACAAACTGAATATCTTTCAACACAACTGAATGAATTTTTTTAACCATCTAAACCCTCCTAAAATAAGTAATTTAAAATAAAAAGAACCTACTTTAAGCAGGTTCTCAAACAGTTTTTGTATATATCGTTTTAAGGAACCGGTACTGCTTCCACTAACTCTCTAGAAAATGCAGTGTGCCATTGCTGCGCCACAGTTGTATCATCCAACTCCGGAACGAGAGCTTCATAATAAAACTGGCCAGCACTATCCGGAAGAACAGTAAACTCTAATTCAATTTGTGCCACTTCTTCCGCTCCATTTTCGATGGACTGAATTTTTAGTCCCGTCGAACTTGTGACAGCTGGGAAGGCAATCAATTTTGTTACATCTTCAAATTCATCGACAACATCACCCGTTAATATAAACTCTTTGCCCTTTGAACTTTGGCCATATGAATAAACACCAGGCTTTAAACCCGTATTGGAAAGTCCAAATACATCTCGCAATACAGCCACAGGAAGATGACCTGTATAGGTTAAGTTCATTTTTTGAGGTTTTGCCAGCGACTTTTTAGTCATTCCAGCACACCTTTTTTCAATAACAATACTTTCTGTTTCCCCTTCAACAGACCCTGTGCACCCAAAAGACCTTGCGCCTCCTGATGTTCCACCGTCCTTAAATTGAGCATTTACATTTTTAACCGAAACAGCATCAAAATCAGTAACCACTGTAGCCACTACAATTCCTCCTCTATTCTTTTGATTAAATCTTCTTCTAAAACATCAACTAAATCTGGCGTACCCTCTTCTAATCCTCTGGCCATAAATTCATGAGCAACCGGGTTACTGCTTCCACGCCCTTCATCTGGAAACACAAGATAGCCAAGAGATCCTCTTTTATTTGCTGCCCCACCTCTTGATTTTATGGTGACGGAGAGGTTACCAAGTTCTTTCTTATGCCACACTAAGTTTCTGGCATGGACCTTATTTCTAATCCCTCTTCCATTAGGATTTCTGGAAATGGGAATAAGGCTTGTAATTCTAGGGACAATAGCTTCCTCTGTTCTCTCCGCCAAAGACTTATTCATGGTTTCTTCTGCTTTGTCACCAAGCCTTGAAATATTCTCCTGGAGTCGATCAAATTCTAAATGGTTAAAGTCAAAATCAGCACGCATATTTAACAGACCTCGTGAAATCAATGGTTACGACATCCACATAACGATCCATGTTCGCAACTTTCATTCTGACCTTCCGTGTTCTTCTAAAACTAACCGTTGGGACTGCATCGATAATCGTTATAATATCAAGGAGAAATTCATCAACATCATCACGATCTTCTGAGTAGTACTCAACAGAAAATGCTTGCGTAAGAATAGCAGCAGAATTGGATGATGGTGAAAAGTCTCCCATGATTAATATGGCAAGATGATACTTAGAATCAATAAAGACTTTCTCCTCATCTTCTGCAATTTCATCTTCAAACAGAGGGAGATTAGGAAAGTTCATTTTTAAGCCTTCTACAATCTTTTTTTTCTGTTCAAGCATCTTTGCTTTTGATTTTTCATTCACTCTTACCACCAACCTTCTGAAGGTAAAAGAACAAATACAATTTGGAAGCATCATGATCTACATTAATTGATTCGTATTCTTCACCATCAATTTGAATCAATAATTTATTCTTATTAATTTTTCTGAAAGAAGGTGGATAAGGAGTCTTCACTTTTATATCAAGCTTTGAACCCGACGCATTGGCGAGTTCATAATCACTTTGCCTGCATGACATTTCGCGATAATATAACTTGCCTTCAGCTGTGAAAACCTCCCCAATCCTCTTCCCAGTTTGTGACCGTTGCGTGGTTTTATGTCCGTATACAAGTACTCCGTCATTAAAGGTTTCTCTATACTGATCCATCTTCAATAACCACCTGCTCAATACCAACCTTAAAAATCAACCGGGAAAGCTCATGTTGAAAATTCCCTTCAAACTCATCTGCTGCATTGTTATATACATACCGGCATCTTTCCAATAACAATGTTTTGGGTTGGCTTTCTTTTGAAAAATCAAGAGACGCCCCGCATAATTCCTGCAGGTACGCCTCCGCTCGTTGGATAATCTTTTTTAAATCCGTATCCTCATCAGCCCAAGTAATCCTCAGAGTACTTTTCAACTCTTCCAGAAGGACTCCTGTCAGTTGATCATCCATTTGACTACCTACTCTTTGGAATCAGACTTAGAGGATTTCTTTTTGCTTTCCTTTTTTATTTCGTTACCAAGAAAAGCAACCTTATATTCATTTTCATCCTTTTGCAGATAAGCTACACGTTCCGGATCAGCATTATACGGCTCTTTCGGATATGTCTCTCCTTTTTTATACAAGGTGTTCTTATGATCTTTTTCATAAAAATCATGAATTACTTCATACATGTGAATCCCTCCAAATATTATTATTGTTTTATTAAGGTGTTGGTGTAGTAGAACCAATAGCCGTGATATCAAATACAGTGAATGAATCTGCGTCTAATGGCTTCCCGTTTGCCAGCTGTCGGATTAGGTAAAGGCGTTGATCTTCAATCATACGTAAAACATCAGTTGATTCCAGCTTCTGATTTGTAGCAATGCCCATAAAGTAATCTTTTGGTTTACCTGCAATCATCCGGTTTAACGGCACAGCAGGCGATTGAACCATTGTTAAACCTGGAACAGAGAAATTATCATAAGTCCAAGTACCATCATCTTTTTGCTTGGCTCCCAAAGCAAAGAACTTAGCAGCATAATCCAGAGGATTGACGATCAATGTGACTCCTGTGTATCTGCGTGTCCCATTTTTTGTTGTAGGTGCTAAGATCTCTTTCCCGATTGTTGCTGGAGTAAAATCACTTAGAGTTACAGGTGTTTTAAGTGGATACTCTCCTCCAACAACTGCTCCGTTTAAATCCCGTGTCATACCAATTGGCTGCTTATTTCCTGTGCCATTAACCACGACGTTTTCTAACTCTTCAGCTACTACTTCAGCCATGAAAGTCCGTACATATTTATCAAGCCAATCAGGCCCTAACTCGAACATCGCTTTGGAAACTACCAGGAATCCACTTAACTTGAACATTCCCATTTCCACAGTGTAAAAACCTTCATCGACCATTTCTTGAATGGCTGCAGTTACATCACCCCAAAATGCTGCAGAAGCACCAGGACGGCGAAGAACCCACTGTGTCACTGCTCCGGTTGTCTGCATGTTAATTAAAGATAACAGAGGATGCTCTTTCTCTAAATCTTCAAATACACGCTGAAAAACAGTAGGAGGCATTAATTTATGAACCTCATCAAAGGACTGTGCTTCTATGGCTGCGTTATAGAACTTCTTTTCCTCGCTTGTAAGAACGCGAATTCCACGTGAAGCAAGAACTTGAGCATCCCAATTTTCATCCTTTGCCTGCTGGGCTTCTTTGATGATGGAATTCATCATATCCTGGATGTGTACCATATTGCTTTCCATATTGGTTACAATGCGCTCCGCTACAGCTTGGGCATCTCCCTTTTCAAATGCTTCCTGCATTGCTGTAATTTGTGCTTCTTTATTTTCAATGACAGATCGGTCAAGATTTTGAACTCCTGTACCACCGAACAATTGAATATTTAATGGCATTAGAAATCTTTTTGGGTTTTTCATTTTGTCATTTCCTCCTATTTTTAGGCAAAATAAAAACGCCTATTGGCGCTTGAAATTATCCAGTATACTCTTAGCAACTATTTTTCCATTGCCATCGTGAGCTACTATTGTTGTTTGTTGATTTTTGTTTCGGAATTTTTGAAGAATAGAATTCTTAAATTCTTCAGGGTCTAACTCATCATCTTCCTGAACATCATTTACTTTATCTGCAAGGCCTAATTCTACAGCCTCACTTGAAGTAAACCATGTCTCATTTTCGATTAAAGTTTCAATTTCAGATCGGTCCCCCTGGTAACGGGTCATATAGATATCTGCAATCGATTTATCTATACCTTGTAATGCATTTAGTGTTTTCTTGATGTCCGCTTTAGTTCCCCAAGTAAATGTAGACGCTTCATGAATCATCAGCATTGAGCCAGTATTCATAATCAATTCATCCGCTGCCATGGCTATAATGGATGCAGCTGAAGCCGCAAGTCCATCTACGTAAACTATGACTTTCGCTGAGTGATTTTTTAATTGATTATAAATTGCTATGCCATCAAACACATCACCACCAGGACTGTTTAAGTGAACTGTCAGTGTGCCTGATGTGACAGTTTTCAAGGCGCTTTCCACATCCTTTGCAGAAGTGGACTCGCTCCACCATGACTCCCCTATATCTCCATAGATGGTCAAAGTAGTATTATCCTCTCCAGCATCTGCTTTGAATTGATGATTCACTGACGCAAGATGATTGTACTTTTCATTTTTAAATCTCCTCAACTCATTCACCCCCTTCCAATCTATCTACATCTTCAACCATTTGATAATTCTTAGTAACAAATCGTTTATTTGCCCAAACCTCATTAAGTGGCTCTCTTCCTAAAAGCTCCAAGTTATCATTAATGCTGTTTACACCAATCGCAAAGAACTTGTCGGCAGCTGTAGCCAGATTAACAATATCTAAGATTTTTATTTTAGAAGTATCAATTTTTATATAGGACCTTTCAAGGTACTCCTCTTTCCGGAAGATTTTCCTATTAAATTCAGCATTAAGGAGATTAGCAATCGGCTTAATACAAAACATCAGGAAGCTATCCACCTGCTTTTCAATATCTGCAAGATCTCCCTTTAATAAAGCCTTCGGCACATGGAATCCCAAAGCAGTAAAGTCGAAAATATCATCAACTAAAGCACGAATATCACGGCTGTTAGCTACAGGATTTCCTCCCTTCCCATTGCCGCTCATGTCTTCTAGTGCAACATTTTCACCTATATGCATCATGGCCCCGGCTTTATCAGCCTCTAACCAGGCTTTAAATTGCCGATTAAATAATTCATTGGCAGCTTCTTGTTCCTTTTCATTGTGAGATTTCAAAAACTTTCCTTTAACCAGGAACCTTTTGGCATTCGCCCTTTTATAAATTCCCATGGCTGAAGAAAGGATCTTTCCATAAGACTCATAAAGAAGATCTATCACTTTACGAATATTTTCATCACTTAGCTTAAAATGCAGGACTTCACTTTCCATAAATATTTTGTTAAAGGTAAACTCTCCAACCTGAACATTTTTGTAATAATTTTCTTTCATGGCGTACTCAACGGTTTCATAATCATCCGCCACATAGAGCATACCATCCTGCATAATGACCAGACATTCATTGTCATAACATAAATGATGAACAAGCTTATGAAGAAACTCTGATGAATTTTGATTTTGGTTGGGAGATACATTGAATAAATAATAATTATTTTTTCTTACCTGTACACCCTTTTCAAAGGTCTGAAATTCACAAGTAGAGATGGCATTAGCGATTAGATCAATGCATGTCTCTATAGCAAGCTTTTTATACTGGTATTCCAATATTATATCTAAGCTGATTTCGTACCCGGATAGAGTACCATCCTTAAACAACAGGCCCTTAAACATATCTGTCCATCCCAATTCATTCACCCCCTTCTAGAACGTCGTTACATTAAACATAAATGGATCAAATGGTTCCGATTCAAATAATTGATCATCAAGGACCAAACTATGCAGCAACGCAAAAAAACCATCCGTTTTCCGTTTCTCTTTATCTATTTTCAAATATTCCACATTGCCATTTGCTCTTTCTTCTTTATAAACATTATTCACGTACCAACGCATAAGGGGATCATCCCCGAATACAATTTCCTTTTTAACAAACATTTCTTCAACCAAGGGAGCAAGCATCCCATGAGTCGCTGGTCCTCTTCGAACTATTTCAACTTCAAAACCAGCTTCTTCAAAAGCATCTTTTAAAATAGTTGAACGGTATAAGTCCATGGCTACTTTTAGAAAATGATACTTTTGAGCTTGTTCAACAAACCAATTTACAACATGCTTACGATCAATCGAAGCTTCATGGACAACAGTAAGCAGCCCTTTTTTTATTGCAAGTTGAATAATATCTTTATTGATATCTTGAAGCTTAGGTGCTGTGTGATGCATGAAAGTATGTTGTTTAAAATACCGCTTACCTTCATGCTTAAATAAAGCTCCAACTGAACAAAAGTCTCGTATTTGCGCAAAGTCAACGGCACCGATGCACTCAAACCCTGAGAAATCAGGAACCGGCTGTTCGGTAGCAAGAATATCTTCATAAGTTGCAACAGCTTTTCGAGTATCTTCAACAGGACTGTTCATCCTTTTTGTCATGAACTCAATTCGAATAGCTGCATTCCTTTGCATTTGGGAATATTCGCTCTTCATCTTTCTTAATAAAACCTCATTGTAAGGTAAAGATGGATTAGCTTTTGCCCAATTGTTTATATCTTCTACTTCTTCAGGCTTGTCCAACTTGCATATGAATGGTAATAACGAAGACTCATCAATTCCGATTTCGCCGTTCAGGATCATTTTTGCCTCATCTTTTAAATCATCCAAAGGACCGCCACGGACATTTCCATCAGTTGATATATGGAATTCACGATAATCCTGAACCTTACCCCCACCACTTGTAAACACCTTGATCGTATCGTAATTGTCGTATTCGTGTTCTTCATCGAATATCACACAGCCTGGACGTTTACCATCTTTGGTTCTCGCATTTGAAGTATTATATTGCATTGAACTCTTTGTGGAGTTATTTCTGATTTCAACTTTCGAACGATAAAAAGCTTTCTTTAAACGCTTTAAGTTTTTTTCATCTTCTAGAACATTGTAAACATCCAGAAATGAACGCTTCGCTTGATCCTCACTTGTAGCAACAATATCAATATCATAGTTTGGTATGCCATGCTGCTTAGACAACATAAAAAATGAATTGTAAGAAAGGTATCCATTCTTTCCGCCACCGCGTCCCATGTATATGAAATACCGATTGAAAACCAAGGTATTGTCAGATTTCCAGCGCAAACCAAAGATAAAGACATTTACGAACTTTTGCCAAGGATAAAGACTATAAGGAAAATATTTTGCTGGTATCTCAATACTATTTTCCACCATCTCGGCATCAATATAGACATCATCACGCTCTAGAATTTTCTTAACATAATCAATCAACAAATGCTGCTCTTCGCACGCAGGGAGCTCTCCTGATTCAATAAGATGGAAGTAATCATCGATGAACGGATGGGAGTTACACATCGTCACCTGAACCATCTCCCTTGCCTATCTCTGTTGCCTTAAGGCCAAGTTCGGAAAGAATTTTTAGCATTTGAGCATTCGTTTTATTAAGTTCAGAAATACTATCGTTCTTTTTTTCACTCACTTGCTTCCCGTTAGTCCATAAAACTACCACACCACGACGTTCGATATCAGCAATTAAATTATTCTTCACGTCCCACATGGATAAGTAATCATTAACAAGATCTATATAATGTGCCTGGGTAGCCCCGGACTCTTCAAGCTGCCTTTTTAAATCTGTCTCGATCAGCTTTCTTTGTTTGGAAATTTGAGGTTTTTTCTTGTGTGCGACTTCCTTGGGATTTTGCATACTTTTCGGTTTGTCCGAAATTATTTCCCGAGACCAATCATACCTTCTCTTCCATGATTTGACGGTATTGATAGAAACGTCATATTTCTCTGCAATGTCCTTGTATTTCATGCCTTTCACATAATCCTCATGTGCTTGCTCAATGTAGTTCACGCACCCTCACCGCCTCCTTTTTTTCGACATAGAAAAAAGGGTGCTGTTTGTGTGCACCCCCTATCACGTGAGAATTTCAAAAAATCTTTTCTCCGACTTCCTCTCCCCGTTGAACAGTTCTCCTAAAAATGTTCAAAATTTTTGACCGGGGGGTATTATTTTTTCAAAAATACTTCGAGCTTTTCTTTTTCATTTTCAATTTCTTTTAAATGATTTTTTTCTGCTTCCAATTCCGCCTGTAGCTGCTTAACATGGTTGTTATGCATTTCTTTTTCTCGTCTTAATCTTTCCAACCTATCCTCTACCAATCTTTCAACGTACATATTGTTCTCCTCCTTTACCATCTTTCTTCGTTTACGAATTTCTTTCCTTGCTCCTGCAGATGAATACCTATCCGATCATGAACTTTATTGTGACAAGGATTACATAATGATTTGAGATTAGATAAGGTCATAGCAAGATGAGGATATGGCTTTACTTCTTTAATGTGATGGACACATTCTGCTTTATGGTACTTACCATTCTCTTTACACATCTGGCATTCATAGTTATCCCGCTCCAAGGCTTCGACTCTAAGTGTTCTCCATTCCTTAGACTTATAGAATTTCATTAACTGACCGGACTTGATGTATTCTATAAGATGTTCACTCGTGGACACCAAACTCATTTCCTCCTAACTGATCCTCTCACCCTTTTGTAAGTATCGCGGTTAGTTCCCATCAGTATAAGTAAATCCCTTTGGCTTAGCAGCTCTTGTTGCTTAGCTATTGGTTTTGATTTCTTTTCCTTCTGATTCCTTGATGTATGTCTTAGTTGGTTAAACTTACGAATCTGTTCTTTATTTAAATGATCAGCAAACTTCATAAGCTCACCTCTTATCTCCATAGAAAAAAGACGCTGCTGGACCCAATCAGCAACGTCTTTATGTACAGATTATCCGCTCTGTACCTGCGCACTCTTTAAAACACCAGGCAAACACCATCTGCCATCGTCCCGCTGTTTCCGCAGCAAGATTGGATGGCGACTTAAATTTTGTCGTTAATATCATATTAGCATGCTTTAAACAAAATGAACTGCCATTATCCTGCCAAAAGTCTGCCACAATCCTGCCAAAAGTCTGCCACTTTTCCTAATCTCTTCACCTTTCCTCATCAGTGTAAGAATCCAATGCTAGATCATCCTCTCTGAATTACCCATATCTTAAATACTGTGGAATTCACCCATAGCCTGTAACGCTATATTTATCAATGGTTTAAGATAATCCTTAAAAATCAATTCCACACTTCAAAAATGAAGGGAATTAATAAAAACAAATAAAAAAATAAGCTTGCTTCAGCTCTAAATTTTGAAACCTTTCATGGCCCGATCCATCTCATCCTGGTCAATGCCGATGTACCCTAGTGTGACTTTTGGGTCTGAATGATTAAATATTTTTTGAAGGATTGCCACATTCTTATATTGCTTGTAGAAATGATAACCGAATGTTTTTCTTAATGTATGTGTTCCAATATCATCTAAATCAACTTGATCTGCAGCTCGCCTTAATATTTTGTAAGCCATGCTCCTGGTGATTGGCTTATTCACACCTTCTCTGCTTTTAAATAAGAATTCATGATCTTCTCTTCTTTCGATGTAATCTTTGAATTCCTTTCTAAGCCCAGGAGTCATTTCAATACGCTTTTTCTTTTGTGTCTTCTGCTCAATGATATTAAAGTATGGCTTCTTAGCATCGCTCACTCTTAATTGCAAAATATCAGAAATCCTTAATCCGCTATTAATACCCGTAACGAACAGCATGTAATTTCTCTCGCTGTCCTCACGTAAAAATCTCTTTATTTCCCTGATTAATTCAGGATCTCGAATAGGTTGGACAAAATTCATACCTCAGCCACCGCCTGCTTTTCATGATAAACAACTAAATTCAGAGCAAAGGCCAAGCGATAAAAAGCCTTGGATTTATGACGATGATACGTCCTTTCACTCATGTGCAAATCAGAATATACCTGATAATCAAAAATATCATCTTCAGTCATATACCGCCTTATTAAAATAGCTCTCTCTTTGTATGCCAAGCGATTAACAGCCATTGATACCCTTTTAATAAATTTACTTCTTTCTATTTCATATTCAGCATTATTAATTGCTGTAGTTTCAGTAGAAGAATGAAATTGATTGCTGAAGGCAGGAAGCTCCAAGGAGAAATTTTGAGTGACTTTTGGAAGTTGGTTTAATTCCTGTGTCAGGAGCATGATCCGATACTTTTCCAAAGCCTCCTCAACTTTTATTTTTGTTTCTTCTCGATTAATTTTCTCTAATTGAAATTCTAACTGTTCTTTCATTATTATCTACCCCCGCCATTTTCAAATAAAAAAGACACTGACAAAACAGCACTAAACTGTTCAATCAGTGTCCTCACGCTTTCGGTCTTGGACTTATGAGACTAGCTTTTTCATTAATATCCGGAACGTTTCTTTCCCTTTAGGTGTTATCAAGGTTTGAACATCCGCCCGGCCATTCCGTTCATATTCCTTTAACTTAAATATTTCTGGTACGAACTTGGAGTATGGCTTTAGCTTACTTTTTGGATCACGATATAAATATTTGTTCTCTAATAGCCATTTAACAAACTGGCGCTCACCTACTTCCAGTTCCTTGGCTGTGTCTCGGAAATTAGTCAATAAATTACGGTCTACCAGAGCATCGAAGTAATCAGCTTTCGGCTGCATAAGAGATATTTGTTCATTTTGCTTACGCACTGTCTCTAAAGTCGCACGAAACATGAGTTTTGTTTGATCGTCAGCATGAGGAAGATAAGTTTGCAGGAACATGTCCTCATTCGAAACATACCCACCGGTTTTTCGAATAGTCGGGAGAACATCGTGAGTAACCCATTTCTTAAACTTTCTCGCCTCTGCTTTTCGGCTAGTTAAGATTAATGAGTAAAGCCCGGATTCATTGATTAGCCATGTTTCCCGGTTTTGACCTGATAGGAATATTGTTCCCATCAGCTTTTCATCATCATCCAGCCTTTCAACTGCTTTGCTGACCTGGCTATGATCTAAGATTTCACAAACATCTTTCGCGACAAACCAGACAGTATCTTTTTTTACAACCGACCTTAACACTTTATTATCAAAATTAAACTCCACGATTTCCCCTCCTTAATAAAAGAAAAAGGACACTAATCACGTGCAAATCAATGCAACATAATCAGTGCCCTCACGCTTTCGGTCTTGGACATATTTGGATTTATTTACATTATACTACAATTTTTATTGAGTTACACATTCTCCATTTCTAAAATGGAAGATCATCATCACTAATACCTGAATAATCATTGTCAGGAAAGGGATTGTCATTCCGATTGTTGTTATTATAATTCGCTTCCTGTTTTTTCGGGCTATCGCTATCCCTTTTAGGCTCTAAGAATTGAACTGAATCTGCCCGTACTTCTGTTATATAAACACGTTTTCCATCTTGACCTTCGAAATTTCGGGTTTGTATCCTGCCGTCTACTCCTGCGAGAGAACCCTTTTTAAGAAAATTGGCAACATTTTCAGCCGGCTTTCTCCAGATCTGGCACTGAATAAAGTCCGCTTCTCGATCGCCTTGCTGATTTGTAAAGGACCTATTCACAGCAAGAGTGAAACTCGCTACTGGTACACCATTAGGAGTATATCTTAAATCAGGATCTTTGGTTAAACGGCCCACAAGGACCACACGGTTCATCAATATTAACTCCTCCTCAATATATACTTGGCTAAATACTCTGTATAATACAACACTCTATTTAATTTAATTTACTTTGACTCTAACTTCATTCACGCGTTCAATTTTTCTGCGTACTGACTTAATTGAACGACCTAATTTAATAGCAGCTTGATATTTTAAGAGTTCACCACTCATCACCTGTTCGATAATTTTCATTTCTTCTTCCGTCCAAGGTTGATACACACGCTTCGGGCCTTTTTTATTAAATCGGTCAGCCTCATATTTGACCACTTCAATATTCTCACCGCAACTAGGGCAGAAATACTTCCTTGGTCTTCCGTTTTGCTTTTTGCCAAAAGTCTGGAATACAAAGGTGCAATCCTCACACAGCCAGTTCTTAATTTGTCTTCTATCTATCATTTATTAACACCTTCTATCTTTTGTTTCCTATACTGGACTAAAGTTATTTGCTTCTTATGATCCAGATACTTTAGAACAATTTATCATCATCATTAAAGAAATTGTTAGAATAAATTCGCTCTGTATTAACTAAAACGCCATCATCTTCAACTTCGAATTTATAAAAACCTTGTGTAGATAAATAAACAGAATATGTTGATTGACTTACTTTTTTATTATCTATGTTTCTAATTGCTTCAGAAAAAGTTAAAACAAAGTCCTCAACATTTTTGAAGTTAGCAAATTGCTCTATCTTGTACCCCAAATATTTTTTTACTTTCTCTTCTTCAGTCGGAGGTTCCACCTTAAATGCCATTTCAAAAGATTTTATTTCATCAAATTCTTCCCCTTCTGAGCTGGTACCAAAGAAAAAAGGCTTTTCTTCTTTGTCAAATCCTCCAAGAAAAAATATTATAATGCATTTTTGATCAGGAAATTGTTCTTTGAAGATCTTCATATTCTTTTTAAATAACAACACTGCTCTTTGGTAAATTTTTATCGGGTCATTATTGTTCTTTGCAAAACTTCTAAGATCTTTCAATGAAGAGTTATACACATTACCTTTACCTACACATCCTAAAATTACTTTTTCATTAATAAAACTATTTTTAATATCATCAGAAGTTTCACCGTTATTAAACATTGCTCTTTTATCTGCAGTAAATAAAACTCCATCACTGAATTTCATTCCTATAAAAGCTGTCATAAATTCCCTTCCTCCTACAAAAAAATAATTAATCTGCACTTATGCTTATTACTTATACTCAAATGATACCTTTTAAATAAACAAAACCTACCTTTTGTTTTATAAATTTCTTGTCGTTTAGAGACAAGTTTTGTCGAAATCATTCATAAATTTCCTTTAATCTGTAATAATTGTTTTTGAACTTTTATCATTTAAAGGAGCAAATTAATGTGTAATTTCTGCCGAGAGCTTAGCAAAAAGATTCAATTTTTTAGAAAAGCACTGATTGAAACTGGTATCACTAAAGGATTGAAACATCCTGAGACAATAAAATATAGTCAGATGTTAGACGAACTAATTTTTAGGTTCCAGTCCAAATGTAAGTAATAACATTTAAAGAACTCATATTATTGACCCCGATTAGGGATTTTTATTTCTTAACTCCTCTATCATTTTGTTTCACCAACATTTTTCTCCACTAGTCTTTAAAAAACTTTAATTCTATAGTACTTTTGATATACTGAATAAGTTGTTTAATTTGTTTATTTATCAGGGGAAATACAATTTGAGCTTTATGAAAAAGTAAAAATAATTCTAGCTTTAATTTTAGGAACTATTTTCATCGAAGGCATTCTAGCAATACAACTTTTACGTGATAATGAATTTAGCACCTTTATTTTTATGATTTTAGTTTTACTAGGTTCAATTATCATTGGAGCGATTACAATTAATAATAAGAAAAGTTTCTAGACTATCTATGGGAAGGCTTATACTCCATTAACCTTCCTCAAAAGACATCTCTTGCAACATGCCATTGACTATCATCCTTAGTGAACTTAATTGATCAAAAACGCATAAAACTGCTTAACTTGGACAAACTACCTGCACGAGCAAGGCCAGACGCCATAACCCCATGGTAAACCCCTATAAGTTCTGGTCCTTGCTCGCAACACAATGCTTATTTTGTTTCTCAATATCTGCGTAACATTTACTTGTTTTTATCGTATCTTTTATACCTTTCAATCTCTTCATTTAATAATTTTAGGGCATCATCATCACTTTTGAATTCTAAGTGACCCAATAAAATCCATAGAATAGTAGTTTGCCGACCATCACTTAATTTTTTTAAATCATCTTTCATCGTTTCCCATTTATCCATTAATAAATCTCCTTTCAAATATGCACATTAATTGTTAAGAACGATACACAATTACTCTTTTGTTAATTACTCACACAATCCATATTGACTGGAACAAGTTTTCCTCCAGATAACATTTACCGTGTCCATTAGCTCACTTCCAATCTAGTAAACTTAATATTCTTTCAAAACCAAATTCCTAGGTTGAAAATTATGGTATAATTTTCAAATACTACATAGAAGTGAGGTTTTGTATATGCCAGAAATTAAATGGGGATCCCCAGTGAGTTTAGCTTGTTTAGGTGTATTCTTAGGCGGACTTGGAATCTTTTTTTATGCAATATGGAGTACTTTTTTGTAAGCAGACTATTTTAGTCTGTTTTTTATTGGAAACTTAATTATTCATGTGATCATTTTTAAGATTCATATTTTGCTGAGGTGTTTATGTGAAAAAATTTCTGAAAAAACTTCTTTTAATGCTACTTGCTATTTTAATTTCAGCTCCCCTAGCACCTATAATTATGACAATAGTTGAATTTTTAACGGGTGAACTTGAAAGATACGATATTTGGGGAGAACTATCTTTGGTTGCAATTTTCTCAATTCCTTTTTACATAGTTTTAGGAATCCCTGTAACTATAATAATTGATGCCCTTAATTCCAAAACAAAAGAACCCTTTGGTTTGGAGTCTTATTTATTTCAATTATTTTTATATTCTTTATCAGCAATTGCAGTAAATCTTTTGCTTTCCCCTCCTAATTATAGGGAAGCAGTAACTTTACTTTTCTCAATACCGGTTTATACATACTTCCATGTTTTGTTTTATTTGAGAAAACGTAAAGCAGCTAAATCTCTTTCGATATAATATTTCTCTAAACAGAGCCTTTTATGGGCTCTGTTTCATTCCATCCCCGGCCATCCAGCCACCGTTCAATATTTGCTACAAAGATATCTAATCCACCAGATAAACCTTTTTTATCAATATGAAGGGCATAGCCTGAGAAATCCGGACCTTGATAAGAGCAAACGTCCTGGTACCTTTCATGCTTCTGTATCAGCAGCCGTTCCTTCCCTCTGAAAAACTCCATCTCCTCACCCTGTCTTAGATCGATGATTTGATCTTCCAGTGCGAAGGAGAATAAGTCTAATTGCTTCATTTCTTCACCACTTTATGTCTGATTTGAGTCTATTCTTTGTAAATTTCATTTCCTTTTCATTACAAATTATTACCATGGAGGAATCACAAACCAAAATATGATAGTATTTCCTATGGGCAAATTTTACGAAAGTAAAAGACGCAAAGCCACGGGCCTAAAACAACTAATTGTCATGGCAGCCGGGTTGCAAAAGTATTTTTTATCAATACATACCTTTCTAGTTTGCCTGTATCTTAGCTAAGAAGGGTTGGAAGTCATGATTTTCCCGACAATTTATAGTAGAGAATCTGGTCTAAGACATATAGTTAAGGATCAAAACAGTTGTATATGTGGTTTTAAATATCATGTGTTTTTTACTTTTACTAAAAGTGATTTTAAAAAGATTCAGTTTAAACGAGCTGATGATATCAACTGTCCTCACTGTAAATCCATCATTGATTAATTGATGGATTTTTCATTTGGAAACACAATACAAATTCAGCTTCTACTTTCTTTTACTGCATATCCCATTGTTAAAAGTGATTGCACGATGCCATATTCTTCATCAGAATTTCGTGCATTTTTTAACAGTGATATAAATCTTTCCTGCTGGCTTTTAGATAACTTGGTTAGTGGAGCATTTACAAATGCCTCTAAGCGCAATTGGGTTCCCCCTTTAATAAGCCTTTCCACCGTGTTTATATGACCTTCCTTTATTCCGTTCCATCTTCTGAGTGACCGCCTTATCAAGATCTATCTCCTTAGCACCACACAAATCAAAAATCCGGATAAGAACGTCTGCCAATTCTTCAGCGAAGTTTTCTTGGTCGCCTTTGCGATCTGCTTCCAGTGCTTCACTGACTTCACTGTGTATCAGAGCCAATAGTGTTCCTGTTTCCCTTGGCTCGTCATGCCATCCCTTAGATTTAGCTGTTTCAAAAGCTTCTTTGCATAATTCGTTAAGCATCTTTTAGCCCTCCTGTTTTATAAACTAAAACCATCTACCGCTTCATCGATAATGTCTTGGTTAATACGATATATCTCATGGTGACTGCCGGTGACGAATGATTAAATATCTGCTGCAGGACGGCTACGTCCTTGTATTTTTGATAAAAGTGGTACCCAAAGGTTTTCCTTAACGTATGGGTACCAATTTCTTGTAATCCGACTTGCTGTGCTGCTTGATTTAATATCTTCCAAGCCTGCACTCTTTTGATATTTTTTGTACCGCGATATGACTTAAAAAGGTACGTATCATCTGTCATACTTTGGGTATAATCATTTATTAGTGTTTGAAGAGTATGATTAATTCTAAATCGTTTGAGCTTATTTGTTTTCTGCTCCTTGATAATGATGTGAGATCTACCTCTGACGTCTTGTACCTTCAGTGATAGTAGATCACTAATCCTTAGTCCAGTGTTAATTCCCATCGTGAATAGAAAACAGTTTCTTTTGCCCTTTTTTAGTAACTCTGTTTTCATGGCCGCTACGAGTCGAAGATCACGTATAGGCTGGACAGTATTCATCAGATTAGCTCACTCTCACGAAAGTGAATTCGCTTAGCATGGCCGTTTACTGTTTCAATCACCGTTTCACCGTGCTTAACAGCTTCAAACGAGCTTACGACACCTTTTTGTCCATCCAAAACAATAATTTTTATCTTGCCGGATTCTAATTTTTGCTCAATGGACATATTATCAATATTGACATGAAGTTCATTAACTCTTTTCACATCTAACACCCCTTTGTGTGCTATAATTAAGGTGTTATTAATGGATTTTTGCCGGGCTGATTGCCTGGCCTTTTTTTATGTCTTGCGTGTTCTCTTCTTCCTGAAAGAGGCTGTGTAGTCCCTTGCATTCCAGAGAGCAATATAAAACCTCATCTGAAACAATGAGATATACTCTCCCGCAGCAGGAACACTGACTAATATTGCTCATTTAGTTCACCTGTTTAATCTCATATTGTGGTGCTGTTTGGCATTTGTACTCAATGTGTAACCTTTCTAGATCTGCCAATGGAAGTTCATATAACTGTCTTCCATCATGGGTTTTGGTGAATCCTGTTTTTATCAACCTGTTGATTAGGTGACTTTTTCGACGCTCAACAGCCTTCTTTAATTCCATTACGGTCCCTCCTTTAATCTCTTTAATTTTTCCTGCAGTTCTTGTTTCTTTTTTGCCTTTTCATCGGGGCCCGATTTATTATCTGCTACTGGATGGTTAGTATTTTCATCAAACCAATCAGGAAGCTGTTCTTGTCTTACTGGACGCCCATATCCTTTCCTTGCTTGATTTGATTGTTTAGACCTTTTTTCTTTGTATTCAAGGATTAGCGCTTGAGCTTGGGAAACAGTTGATATCTTTTTGTCTGACCAGTTGATTAATATTTTCTCTACATAACTCCAGCTCTTAGCTCCACGCTCAACTGCTATTTTCATAGCTTCCAGTACTAGCTCATCTGATAAATCATCGCACCATGTTGAGATTTTCTGGGATATGTATCCTCCGATTGCTCCGAATCCATTTTCCTCAAAGAAACGAAAAGGATTTTCATCGGCTGCAGGCGCTTCTTCATCTTCTTCTTTTTTCTTTGTAGTATTCTCTGTAGTAGTCTCTGGTAATGGTCTGTCCAAGTTGGACAGTCCGTCTGTCCAATCTGAACACTCCGACTGCTCATTTTGAACAGATGGACTGCTCATACCCTCAAGCATTTCATAATTAATTCGATACCATTTTGTTTTATCGATTTTTAATTTGTTATACTTTCCGATAATTAGCAGATTCAGATTTTCAAGTTTGTTAATAATTCTCCTAATCGTACTTACCGACCAAAATGGAAATTGCTCACTCCAGTCCTCATAAGTGTTATAGACCCATTTATGATTATCCCGGATATTATTGCTGTCCTTTAGCCAGTAATGCAGCTGTTGAAGAAAAATTGATTCGTTCAGCCCTATCCTTGTTGCTAAAGAAGGCAAAACTAATATTGGACTTTCATCTAACAAGAGTTTGCTCATGTTAACCATCACCTTCTTCCATCCTCTACATTCAGCAAAACCATTTTTAACACAAAGCAATTTATAGCCTGGATAGCGAGTTAAATATTTCCGTACTTCCTCAAAAAAAATATCTTCAGAATCACGGTTTTCTTTATCCAGCAACCATAAAGGAAGCAAGACCTTAGATTCATTTTTTAGCACACTCATTATTTAATGCTCAATGAAAATATGAATTTTTTGATCCGTAAGCTCTGGCAGTTCTTCTAAGATATCTTCCGCCACGCTTTTACATTCAGTTACACTCATTGCGTGGATTAAAGCAGTATGAACTGTAGAAAAGCCACCATTGCATTCAATTGTAAAATCAACTGAAAATAACAAAACTTTCCACCTACCGCATAATTATTAACTAACGCGTTTTCGCTTCGCTTTTATTCGATGAATTTTTCCTGAAACATGTTTGGGATCTCTATTCAACCTCATAGCAAGATGATTCACGCTGAAATAAGGTAAATGGTTTATTAAATAGTTAACCTCTTCTTGTTCCCATCTTCCCTTTTTTACTGAAGTCTCTTCATCATTTGGATTGATATCGCCAACTAATATTGCAGTCAAACTCCTAAATTGCTCTCCTATATGGCAATCATTTAAACACTGCTTATGATTCTCATATCCGCTTTTAAATTCACACCCACCACAATGCCGATCCAATAAATCATTCAATTCCAGACGGATTTTACGCTTTTCCTCGCGTGTCATTCCAGCTATACTCCTTTCAAAATTATTGGTGCGCACCGTCATGACCGGGAGCCTGGTATTTGGTAGATACGCTGCTCACTTGAAAGAGGTGGGAGGGGGAGATCTCTCCCGGTCATGACGGCAAGCCCAATACTCTTGCCGTATTATTAAAAGAATGCTAATCTATATTTAACTGAATTGGTTTTTCTCTAGGCAGTAAGTGTTCCAGCACTTGCTGTCTTTTCTTTTTTAATTTTTGGCCCATTTGTACGCTGAAAGTTAATTCGAATTCGTTCCATCTCCATAGCCATAGAACGATAAGTGCCAGCTTCATCATATAAGCGACTCCCAACTAGCTTTTTTCCATAAGAATTCAATGCCTGTGATACATACATCATCTCCATGCCATCCAATTCAAGGCTGTGATCCATCTTTAATATCTTGTTGTATGCAATATCGAAAACCCTTTTTCCCGTCCCTTTTAACCCCTGTCGATGGACTTCCATTGATGTTAGAATCATTTCCTTTTGAGTGTCTGGGATATGTAATATTTGCTTCATAATTATTTCTTTCCCTCCGACGTGAAATCACCAATAATAATGCCCATAATAAGAACAAAGGCAGTACACAAGTAGTAAATAAAGGCTTCTTCCAAATTAATACCCTCCTATAATTTGTATTTTCTAGCTTTTAGACTGACTTGCCATTTTTGAAATAATGACTTCATGGAAAATCCATGTGTTTTGCTTAAAGATGCAACCATATTTATCATGGAAGCAGCAGCATCTAGATTTTCTAACAGTGCTTTTTCAAGTTGTGTCATTTCCTCCTGCGTATAAGCTTTTGCTGGCTTACCCCAATTTAAATTGTCAAGATGATGCATTGCTTCCTCGGTTTCTTTTGTAACCAGGTACACCATACTGGCCGGATGCTTATCTATGTGATCTCCGTTAAAATAAGGGATACTAACAAACCCTGTTGTTTCTCCCCATGTTTCAAAATAAAATTCCGGATCGTCTATTTGTTGCGTGACAGTGGGATACATATCTCTTGGTAGTTTTCTAGTTCCGGTCTCAAATTTTGCAATTGATTCGCGTGAGTAGCTGACCTTTTGGCTAAGATCCAGCTGTGTTATCCCCTGCCTTTTCCTAGCCGCGGCCATCTCTTCCCCAATTGCCATTTGAATCACTCCTTTTAATCATTTGTACCAATTCACATCTATATTAGTTACATTCAAAAAAGATATAATTCAGATATTACATAGCTCTTCTTTCACTATAGTTTTGAGCCATAGTATCAGCCCATCTAAGTAAGAAATCACGGCATTCTTTAGCTGGGAAGTACCATTTTTGATTAAGTTTAAATTTCGGAAAGTTAGGATCATGAAAAAAACATTCTTGAATAGTATTCCAACTCATATTGGTTTGACGTTTAAGTTCTTTGGTGTCCCAGAAGACCACTTCGTTCTCCAATTGTTCAAGACGCTTTTGAAGTTCTTGCTGGTACATTGCTTTTATCTCAGCTTCATTAACCTGAATTGCAATCATAAGATCACCTCTTATCATTTTGATTTTATGCAAGATTCTTATTATGCTCCGTTTTGTCGCAATTATTAACAAAAAAATTTGCATTCGGATCTACTTTTAAAACTTTAGCGATCGATACCATTTGACTTAAATTTGGCTCACTTCTCCCTCTCTCTATGTGGGAGTAATTTGCCCTAGATAAACCAGATTTGTCAGCAACTTCTTGTTGTGACAACCCTAACTTTATTCTCTGATCTTTCATTTTTTTTCTCATCAATCCACCACCTTTGCGACACCTTGTATCACCTGTTAATTGAATTATATGATACACAACGGAACAAGTCAACGACTTTTGCGACTTTTTGTATCTTTTATTTTTTTGATACATTTTGTATAGTATATTGGAGGAAACAAATACGATGGTGGTTACCTTTATGAGTATAGGAGTAAGAATTACCAAGTTGCGTAAAGAACTAAAGTTAACTCAACAAGAGTTGGCAGATAAAATTGGAATAACACGCGCTGCGCTATCTCACTATGAAAAGGATCGAAGGGAGCCTGATACAGATACTTTGGTTAAAATGTCTGATTTCTTCAGCGTTACTACCGACTACCTTTTAGGCAAAACCGATGATTTAAAAAATGGGGAGAAAATTAATTCTGCATTTCATGAATTTGAAAAACTTACCGAAGAAGAAAAAGACTATCTAGATATGCAACTGGAGATTTATAGGAAAATGAAAGATAAGAATAAATAAGGGACATCCCTTATTTATTTTCACTCCAAACAGAACATATATTCTATTTCTATACTTACAACGGGAGAGCCTTCATGTTTAAATACTACACAAAAACCGAACTTGAATTAATTATTGAGAGTATCTATAGAGAAAATGACATTCTTACGCCATCGGATCTAACAATTAAAAAACTGGAAAGAACCTTTAAGGTGAATGTTTGTTTTTTAGATAATGCCCCCAATAGGGCAATTTGGGAAGAAGAGTTTGCTGTAATATTTTTAAAACCCAAAATGCCTAATAAAGAAATTCGTTCATTATTATTTCATGAAATTGGTCACCCATTTAGACACATTGGTAGCCAGGAAGAACAGACTGAACTATTTAGGGCTTTACAAGAAGCGCAAGCCGATGTATTCCAGCTGTATGCAGCTATCCCGATTTTTATGTTGGAGCAATTAGATATACCCCCAACCGAAGGCGATTTTATAAATTTAATAGAAGAAACATTTCAAATTAATAGAGAACTAGCTATAAAAAGAATGGAACAAATTAAGGCAAGGATTTGGTGTAACAAGCTCGATATTCAATTAAAAGAAAAAGAAAAACAAAGGTATCGAAAAGCTTCTAATGAACTATCTGGGGAAACTTTACGGTTACTTGCTCAATTAGAAAATCAAGTTTACAAAAAGAAGAAAGTTAAGGTGAATCTTTAATGGTAAGACAAGCCGTTTACTATGATGTCATAGATGAGAAAACTTATCCCTATTGGTACGGAATAAAGTTTGATGAGGGAGACGTTGATTGGAAAAAGGAGACTTATTACTTTGAAGTAAGTGCACCGTTCGAACGAATAAGAACTGCCGACTTAGATAATTCACTAATAAGTGTATCAGTCGATTCTGCAGACATTGTTAAAAATCTTGAGCACCCAACTAAGTTAGGGATTAGCCTAAAAAGAATTAGAAAAAGGGTGTTAGAGTACGATGCTGATGTAAGAGATATTAATCAATTTATTATCTTGGTGGCAGACATTGAGGAAATCTTATACTCATCACACTGGGAGAGATAATTAACATGCCGAGACAACGCCTTTATTTTGAAAATGTGGATAACCTGTTGATACCTTATGTCTACGTCCTAACTTTTAAACCTGGAGAACTAAAATGGGACAAGCCTGTGCATTATTATGATGCAATACCTCCTTTTAACTATGTAGGAATTGAAGAACTTGATGAATCTCTTAACAATGCCGTTATTTATTTTTCAGACTTTATATTTCATGAAAATTATAGCAAAAGATTTGGTTTAAATATTAATGTAATTAAATCACGGATTCAAAGTCACGGTGTGGATCCATACGTGATCCATCAGTTAATTTTGCCAACTGATGATATCAGCAAACTTATGTCTATGATTCCTTCGTCTGAAAGAAAAATGGACTTTATTCTTATATAGGAGGAAATAGAAATGGCAACCTTCAGGAAACTGAAAAGTGGTCGATGGCAGGCAAGAGTATCGAGAGATGGCCAGGAGTTTAGCATCGGTACTTTTAGAACAAAAAAAGAGGCCGAAATTGAAGCTGGAAAAGTTGAAGAACGGATTTACTACGGTCAAACCTTAAATGACAGGCATATGTCATTTGATGAAGTTGCAAAGGAATGGCTCTACGATCACAAACAAGCAAATTTAAAAGAATCCACCTTTGAACAAGTTGAAGTAATTGTTAGGTTGCATATACTCCCTTACTTCGGGAAGAAACGAATTATGAAAATCCGAAGATCAGACATAAAAAAATGGATAACCAAATACTCCTCCATGTTAGATGATAAGGGAGAGAATAAATATTCATTTGGCGCCCGATTAAAATATCTTTCAGTACTAAAGAGTATTTTTCATTATGCCGTTCACGAATTAGAAGTTCTAGAAAAAAACCCTGCAGATAAACTAAGGATTCCGGTCCAAGATACAATAAGCATCAAAGCCGAGGTAAAGTATTTGCAGCTAGAGGAACTAAATCAGCTTTTAGATTACATGAGGGACTATAAGCAACAAAAATTCCCCGAATATCAGCTTTATTACATGTTGATTTATTTTCTTTCTCAAACCGGTCTTAGAATTAGCGAAGCATTAGCTTTAAAGTGGAGCGATATTGAAGGTAACAAATTAAAAGTGGAACGACAAACAAGAAGGAAATCCAATAATGAAATCGTAATTACAACATTAAAAAACTCATCTTCTTATCGGATTATTGGACTTAATGATGAAGTCGTCGTTGAATTGAAGAAATTTAAATTAAAGCAGAATGAGTTAATCATCGGCAGGAAAAATTTTTATAAAAATGAAGATAGTATTATTTTTCAAAACTATTTAGGAAACTACCTTACTCCTTCAATTGTTAGAGAATCCATTCAAAAATATTGCAAGCTAGCCGGAGTTCCATATAGAGGCACACATGGATTTAGGCATACACATGCAGTGCTGCTACTTGAATCTGGAGCAAGTTTAAAATTTGTATCGCAAAGGTTGGGCCATAAAACCATTAAAACAACCGCAGACACTTACCTGGATATTACTCAAAAAATAGAAGAAGACGAACTAAAAAAGTTCGCCTCCTACACTTCAAGAATGTCCTAAAAAAATTCAAATCGGCACGAAATCGGCACGTACGGATTTATAACTATCATTAAATGAATGAAAACCCTTGAATAATCAAGGGTTTTCGTGATTTATCCGATGGAACCTTCCATTTCGAATTTAATCAGGCGGTTCATCTCTACTGCGTATTCCATTGGAAGTTCTTTCGTAAATGGCTCGATGAAGCCCATTACAATCATTTCTGTTGCTTCTTCCTCTGAAATTCCACGGCTCATAAGATAGAATAGCTGTTCTTCTGATACTTTTGAAACCTTCGCTTCATGCTCAAGAGAAATGTTGTCATTCAAGATTTCATTGTAAGGAATCGTATCCGAAGTTGACTGGTTATCCATGATTAACGTATCACACTCGATGTTGGCACGTGCACCTTCCGCTTTGCGGCCGAAGTGAACGATTCCGCGGTATGTTACTTTACCGCCCTGCTTGGAAATCGATTTCGATACAATCGTTGAAGAAGTGTTTGGTGCAAGGTGAATCATTTTTGCACCGGCATCCTGGTGCTGCCCTTTACCAGCTAATGCAATGGAAAGGGTCATGCCGCGTGCGCCTTCTCCTTTAAGAATAACTGCCGGATATTTCATTGTCAGTTTTGAACCGATGTTTCCGTCAATCCATTCCATTGTTGCGTTTGATTCACAAACCGCACGCTTCGTAACCAGGTTAAATACGTTGTTTGCCCAGTTCTGAATGGTTGTATAACGGCAGTATGCGTCTTTTTTGATGATGATTTCAACAACCGCACTGTGAAGTGAGTTTGTTGTGTAAACAGGTGCAGTACAGCCCTCTACATAGTGTACATGTGCGCCCTCATCAACAATGATTAATGTACGCTCAAACTGCCCCATGTTCTCAGAGTTAATGCGGAAATATGCCTGCAATGGCGTATCAACCTTAACCCCTTTAGGAACATAAATGAACGATCCGCCAGACCAAACCGCTGAGTTTAATGCAGCGAATTTGTTGTCTGTTGGAGGGATAACCTTTGCCCAGTGCTCACGGAAAATATCTTCATTTTCGCGAAGAGCGGAATCAGTATCTTTGAACACAATTCCTTTCGCTTCAAGGTCTTCCTGCATGTTATGGTAAACAACCTCTGATTCATACTGTGCGGAAACACCAGCAAGATACTTCTGCTCTGCTTCAGGAATACCCAATTTATCAAATGTCTGTTTAATCTCTTCAGGAACTTCATCCCAAGAGCGTTCAGTTTTTTCAGAAGGCTTTACATAATACGTAATTTCATCAAAGTTTAATGACGCTAAATCTCCGCCCCATTGCGGCATAGGCATGTTATAGAAATGCTCCAATGATTTTAAACGGAAGTCAAGCATCCATTGTGGCTCTTCCTTCAATTTTGAAATCTCTTCAACAATTTCTTTTGTCAAACCGCGTTTTGATCGGAAAATGGAAACGTCTTTATCGGCAAAACCATACTTGTAATCGCCGATCTCAGGCATTTTTTTTGCCATCGTCGTATTCCTCCATTCGTATAAGAAAGGGTCTTCACACCCCATCATTTCATTATATTTTAGCACACAAGGCAGATGAAAAAATTTCTAATCAAACGTTTGATTGATTTATTCCTGTTCTTCTTTCTCCGTGCTAACGCCTTTTTCCATTGCTTTCCATGCCAATGTAGCGCATTTGATTCTGGCAGGAAATTGGGAAACTCCCTGAAGAGCTTCAATATCGCCAAGATCCAAATCATCTTCATCATATTCTTTTCCCAGCATCATGTCTGAGAAAACTTTGGAAAGCTTTAATGCTTCTTCAATATTTTTACCCTTGATGGCTTGAGTCATCATGGAAGCCGAAGACATGGAAATGGAACAACCTTCGCCTTCAAACTTCGCATCTGCCACTTTGCCATCTTCAAGCTTCAGCGTCAATTGAATCCGGTCTCCGCAAGTAGGGTTATTCATATTGATCGTCAGGCTGTCATCTTCAAGTACCCCTTTGTTACGAGGGTTTTTATAATGATCCATGATAACCTGGCGGTAAAGGGTATCTAAATTTTTAGAAGACATCGCTGAAATACTCCTTTGTTTTGACAAGCCCTGAAACAAGCTTATCAATATCTTCTTCCGTATTGTACAGATAGAAGCTTGCACGTGCAGTTGCCGATACCTTGAGCCACTTCATCAGCGGCTGTGCACAATGGTGGCCGGCGCGGACTGCAATTCCTTCTGCATCCAATACAGTAGCCACATCATGTGGATGAACATCGTCAATATTAAAAGTAACAAGGCCAGCGCGTTTTGAAGCTTCTTTCGGCCCATATATGGTCATTCCGTCTATAGCAGACATTTTTTCCATAGCATAAGCGGCCAGTTTGTGCTCGTAAGCCTCAATTTCGTCCAGGCCAATCTGCTCAAGAAAATCAATTGCAGCACCTAATCCAATGGCACCTGCAATAATTGGCGTGCCGCCCTCGAATTTCCACGGAAGTTCCTTCCAGGTTGATTCATACAGGCCGACAAAATCGATCATTTCACCGCCAAACTCAACCGGCTCCATTTTTTCAAGGTGCTTTTTCTTTCCGTACAGAACACCAATGCCGGTAGGGCCGCACATCTTATGGCCGGAAAAAGCAAGAAAATCACAATCCAGGTCCTGAACATCAATCTTCATATGGGGAGCACTTTGTGCACCATCCACAACCATAATTGCGCCATTCTCATGGGCAATTTTTGCAATTTCCTTAATCGGGTTCATAACACCTAGTACATTTGATACCTGCATGATGGATACGATTTTCGTATCAGCTGTCACGGTTGCCCTTACATCCTCAAGTGAAACCGTTCCGTCTTCCTGCAGAGGAAGATACTTAAGTGTTGCTCCCGTGTGTTTCGCCACCTGCTGCCAAGGGATGATATTGCTGTGATGTTCCATATAGGAAATTACAATTTCATCGCCTTCAGTCAGTTTAGTGCGTCCGTAGCTTGCCGCAACTGTATTGATAGCAGTTGTTGTCCCTCTTGTGAAAATAACTTCCTCAGTCGATTTAGCATTAATGAATTTACGTACCTTTTCCCTGGCACCTTCATAGCCATCCGTTGCTCTAGTGCCCAGTGTATGGACTCCTCTATGAACATTCGAATTGTATTCCCGATAATATTTATCAAGCGCTTCAATTACCGGAACAGGTTTTTGGGAAGTAGCAGCACTGTCCAGATAAACAAGAGACTTTCCATTGACTTCCTGGTCCAGGATGGGAAACATCTGCCGAATCTCACGGGCATTCATTATTTTACTTTCCTTTCGATAACTGCTGTCAGCTGCTTTTTAACTCCTTCGATAGGAAGAGCATTAACAACAGGCGCTAAGAAGCCGTGAATAACAAGGCGTTCTGCCTCTTTTTGAGAAATGCCGCGGCTCATTAAATAGTAAAGCTGCAATGGATCCACTCGGCCAACTGAAGCTGCGTGTCCTGCTGTTACATCATCTTCATCGATTAATAGAATTGGGTTAGCATCCCCGCGCGCTTTTTCGCTTAGCATCAGTACGCGTGATTCCTGCTCGGCATTTGACTTAGAAGCTCCATGCTCAATTTTGCCGATACCATTAAAGATGGATGAAGCAGAGTCTTTCATTACCCCATGCTTTAAAATGTAGCCTTCGGAGTTCTTTCCGAAATGAACTACTTTCGTTGTAAAGTTTTGAGTCTGTTCTCCGCGTCCTACAACAACTGTTTTGGTATCACCGAAAGAACCGTCTCCAATAAGATTGGTTGTATTCTCTGAAACTGTATTGCCGTCGTTCATTAGGCCAAGAGCCCATTCAATGCGGGCATCGCGGCCTGCAATACCACGGCGGTTCACATAAGCTGTTGTTCCTTTAGCAAGTGTGTCAACAGCACCATACTGAACTCTTGCATTTGCATTGGCAATTACTTCTGTAACTATATTGAAAATCCCGTTTGCTTCCTCAACTGTAGAAATATAGTTTTCTACATATGTCACAGAGCTGTTATCGTCAGCTGCAACCAATACGTGGTTGAATAGGTTGGCTTCTTTATCATCATGAATATATACAGCCTGAATCGGGGCTGAAACTTCCACGTTTTTCGGAATATACAAGAACGCTCCGCCGTTTAAAAGAGCCGCGTGCAATGCAGTTAAACGGTGTTCATCCGTTTTGACGCCGACCTTCATAAAATACTTTTGAAGCAGGTCGCCATGTTCTCTTGCCGCCGTAAAGATGTCTGTGAAAATAACACCTTTTTCCTGCAATTCTTTAGAAACAGCCAAATGAGTTGGTCTATTATTACGCTGAATGTATAGGTTTTGATCGCCGGCTTCTGTGTCAATCAGATTTCTGACATCCTCAGGAAGGTCGTTCAGTGAAGAAAAATCTTCGCTTCCGACGATATGCTTTTCGAACTGTGTAAAGTTCCATTTATCTATTTTTGTTTTATCAGGCTTTGGCATTGGCAGGTTTTCCGCGTTTGCAAGCGCATTTAGACGGAGTTCTGTCAGCCATGCCGGCTCGCCCATATCTTTTGAAAAGGAACTTACATATTCCTTATCAAATGGTAGTTTTATTTCCGTTGTCATAATGATCCCCCTAACGCTTACGCTTCTTGCCCAACTGTTTCGTCTTCAATGCCCAATTCTTTTTTAATCCAGTCATATCCTTCTGCTTCTAAGCGCTGTGCAAGCTCTGGTCCGCCAGATTTTACAACGCGTCCCTGCATCATCACGTGAACATGGTCAGGAGTGATGTAGTTTAGAAGGCGCTGGTAGTGTGTGATGATTAAGCAGCCAAACTCTTCGCCGCGCATTTCATTGATTCCTTTAGAAACAACCTTCAATGCATCGATATCCAAACCGGAATCAATCTCATCAAGGATCGCCATTTTAGGTTCAAGCATCATTAATTGAAGAATTTCATTGCGCTTCTTTTCACCGCCTGAGAAGCCTTCATTTAAATAACGCTGAGCCATATCAAGGTCCATTTCAAGAAATTCCATCTTGCTGTCCATTTTGCGGATGAATTTCATAAGAGAAATCTCATTGCCTTCCTCAAGGCGGCTGTTAATTGCAGAACGTAAAAAATCGGCATTTGTTACGCCGCTGATTTCACTTGGATATTGCATTGCAAGGAATAGGCCTGCACGTGCGCGTTCGTCAACTTCCATTTCAAGAACATCTTTACCATCTAATGTGATGCTTCCCTGCGTTACTTCATATTTAGGATGGCCCATGATTGCAGAAGATAGAGTTGATTTACCTGTGCCGTTCGGTCCCATAATGGCGTGAATTTCTCCGCCTTTGATTTCAAGGTTTACACCTTTTAATATTTCTTTTCCCTCAATAGAAACATGAAGGTCTTTAATTGTAAGTACTGATCCTGCCATAATATATACCTCCGTCAATAAAAGAAGATTTGTAAATCAGCCTGCAGCCGCAAATCTCTATTCTCATTTTATTCTCATTACAATCTTATAACAAATCAAATTTCATAGCAACTCTTTAAGACCATTAACAAACTTTTCAAACAAAAATGTTTAGAAAGCCTTTAAATATAGATTTTATCATATTAATTTAATGGCATCAAAGTGTAAAATAACCGGGAACCTGGCATGTCCTAACTATTTTTTCCCGGGACTGTAATTTCATGTATTGCAAAAAAGAAAACCAGTGCATTATTGGCACTGGTTTCTATTTTCTTCATTAATATATATATATACCTTAACCTAGGAATGAATTTTTCTTTCAAGATCTGCAACTAAGCGCTGGCTTTGAAGATAATCTTCCTCGCGTCTTTTTTCAACTTCCATTCGAATATCATGTTTCCGGCTGTACACTTCATATCCAACTCCATGGGCAGCTTGCATAGCTTTTTCCATTTCACTCGTGTAGTTCAGCTGTAACTGACTGATAATGAATCAATCCTTTCGGTTTTTATGCTTTTCGCATTTTGTTTTACATCTAAAATCTTAACACTCAACATATACCCCGCACAAAGCGGAAAAAACCTGATTTTTTTAGCAATATAAGGAATGAGAACTGGTGAAGCGCTTTCATATTCCCTATCCTTAAAATACTGGCTGAATCCTCTTGATTAATGGTTGTATTAATAATTTTCTGAAAAATAATCATGATAAAATAAAACTCCTGCTATTGAGCAGGAGCTGGTTATCAGTGATTTTGCTGATTCAATTCTGTCATGGCCTCCTGGACGAGCGTAACCGCCTGGCTCATTGCAGCCCCCCCGCCAAAAGCTGCTGTAACTCCAACTGCCTCAAGAATTTCTTCTTCTGACGCACCTTGATCGATGCATCCTTTCGTATGATAAATAATGCAGTATTCATCCTGAGAGTATAAACTGATTCCAAGTGCAATCAGCTGCTTCTCCTTTTGGGATAAAACCCCTTCCTTAAAACAGGCTTCTGTAAAAGCATTATAATGCTGTGCTAAATCAGGCATTTTTTCAGTGAATACACCCAATCCAACTTTATAGTCATGAAGGGCTGCTTCTATCGAGTTTGAAGGTTCATGATAATGTTCCATTCGGCTCCACTCCATTTCGAAATAGTATCAAGGTTAGTATGTTTGATTATTTTTCAAACTATGCGGGTGCAGAGCCCGGACATTAAATGGAAATTAAAAAAACAGGCGTTTGGACGCCTGCTTTTTACAATGCTTATTCAGATACAGGCACAACGGCACCTTCATATTTTTCAAGAATGAAATCCTGGATTTCTTTAGAACGAAGCACTTCTACAAGAGCTTTAATTCCTTCTTTTCCTTCATCACCTGTGCGGACTGCAATTACATTTACGTATGGTGAATCTTTGTCTTCGATAGCAATTGAATCTTCAAGAGGATTCAATCCGGCATCAATTGCATAATTGGAGTTGATCAGGACTGCATCCCCTTCTCCATTATTGTAGATTTGAGGAAGAAGTGATGCTTCATATTCAGTATCAAACTTTAACTTTTTAGGATTGTCTTTAATATCTTCCAGAGTTGCTTCCGTTTTTTCTGCATCTTCATTTAAAGTAATAAGTCCCTCTGCTTCAAGCATGGAGAGAATACGGCCATGGTCTGCTACTGAGTTGCTCATGATGATTGATGCACCCTCAGGAAGTTCATCAAGGCTCTTATACTTTTGGGAATATACTCCGATTGGCTCAATATGAATTCCGCCTGCATTTGTAAAATCATATCCATGTTCGGCTTTCTGTGACTCAAGGTAAGGAATGTGCTGAAAATAGTTTGCATCCAGCTCCTTAGACTCAAGAGCCTGGTTTGGCAATACATAATCCTGGAATGTCACAACATCAAGTTCAAAGCCTTTTTCTTCAAGTAATGGCTTTGCCTCTTCTAGAATTTCAGCGTGAGGTACGTTGGAAGCCCCTACTGTAATTTTTGTGCTTTCTTTACTTTCTCCGCCTTCACCGGCATTGCCGTCTTCTTCTGAAGTTCCGCAAGCTGCAAGAACAAGTGCTACTGCAAGTGCAAGAGCAAGTGATAACCATTTTTTCATGTGAATCTCTCCTTAACGTTTGTCTAATTTTGTTGTTATGATATCTCCAATAAACTGGATGATAAATACTATGATTAGAATAATGACAGTCGCCATAAGCGTCACATCACTGCGGCTCCTCTGGAATCCTTCCAGGTAAGCAAGGTTTCCAAGTCCGCCAGCACCGATAACACCGGCCATGGCTGTGTAGCCAACCAGCGCGATGGCTGTAACGGTAATTCCTGAAACAAGGGCGGGCATTGATTCCGGAAGCAGAACCTTCCAGATAATCGTGCTTGTTTTTGCGCCCATAGACTTGGCCGCTTCAATTACACCCTTATCTATTTCCCTCAAGCCGATTTCAACCATACGGGCATAAAACGGGGCAGCACCAATAATTAATGCAGGCAGTGCTGCATCTTCCCCGATCATTGTTCCAAGAAGAAACTTGGTAAATGGAATCAATAACACGATCAAAATAATAAACGGAATTGAGCGGAATATATTGACGAAAGCGGAAATGATTTTATTAATTGCTGCGTTTTCCCAAATGTTACCCTTGGAAGTCAGGAAGAGCAGCAGTCCCAGAATTGCACCTAAAATAAAAGTTGCGAGAACAGAAATAGCTGTCATATATAGGGTTTCCATTGTAGCTTCCCACATGGAATCCCACTTCACATTTGGAAACCATTCGTTAAGCATTGGAAATCACCTCCACGCCCACCTGCTGAGAATGAATAAATTCGATGGCTTTTGCAACTTCCTCTGCTTCTCCATCAACATGGATGAATAAAGTACCGTAAGAACCATTCTGTGTCTGGGAAATCTTCCCTTGAAGGATATTCACGGTTACCTGGAAATTACGGATCAGGTTTGTAATCAATGGCTGTTCAGCTGATTCGCCGACAAACCCTAATTGCACTACTTTTCCTTTTGGATACAAATCGACCAGGTGATCAATCGTTTCCTTAGTTTCTTCAGGCTCTGTCACCTGATGTACAAAACGCTTTGTAATTGAAGCTTTTGGGTTTCTAAATACATCCAATACTGGACCGATTTCAACAATTCGGCCGCCTTCCATAACAGCAACCCGATGGCAGATTTTTCGGATAACGTGCATTTCATGAGTAATTAGGACAATTGTTAAGCCCAGACGCTCATTGATGTCAACAAGCAGCTCCAAAATGGAATCTGTAGTCTGCGGATCAAGTGCAGATGTCGCCTCATCACAAAGCAGTACTTTCGGATTGTTGGCAAGGGCTCTAGCAATTCCAACTCTTTGCTTTTGACCGCCGCTAAGCTGGGAAGGATAGGCATCTTCTCTTCCTTCAAGACCAACGAGTTTAATGAGTTCGTCTACCCTTTTCAGCCTTTCCTGCCGTGAAACACCAGCGATTTCAAGCGGAAATGCGATATTCTCCCTTACTGTTCTCGACCATAATAGGTTGAAATGCTGGAAAATCATGCTTATTTCCTGACGCGCTTTTCTTAGCTTGCTTCCCTTTATCTTTGAAACTTCATTTCCTGCAACTGTTACACTGCCCTGGGTAGGAAGCTCTAACCCATTCAGCATGCGGATCAAGGTACTTTTACCTGCACCGCTATATCCGATAACTCCGAAAATTTCTCCCTCTTTCACCTCCAGGTTTACATCATCAACTGCTTTTACCTGGCCATTTTTTGAAGAGAAAACCTTCTGTACATCTTTTATAGAAATCAACGTGAAATGTCACCTCTTTAATCGAAAGATACAGATTATAATTAATAGACTGCTCATATTCCCCTATTTTTTACTCCTTATAAGCTTTCATGCGCTAAAAGCAAAAATGCCTTTCTGCACATGAGCAGAAAGGCATTAAAAAATTAAGTCCTTTCTCTCATCTGTCAAAGCTATGCTTTGAGTGAATTGGCACCATTTCAACTAATTGACGGTTGCCGGGCTTCATAGGGCACTTCCCTCCACCTCTCTTGATAAGAGCGTAACGTTCTATATTCAATTATTGCTTTAAATAAATTTAGCAGTTTTTAATTACGTTTGCTATCGTATCATAGCCATCAAAAAGGTGTCAACGAAGAAATTTTAAACTTTCGGAAAAAAATGAATGGTAAATTTTCCTTTATGCTTTTGCAGCAAGCGATGTGATGCCTGCAGCTGCTTCTATTGCCTGTTCCAGATCCTCAATCAAATCTTCCGCATTCTCGATTCCGATAGAAATCCGAATTAGATCTTCCGGCACTCCTGCAGCTTTTAAACCTTCTTCATCCAGCTGCTGGTGAGTGGTGCTTGCAGGGTGGATAATCAGGCTCTTTGCATCCCCTACATTAGCCACGTGTGCCCATAGCTGCAGGTTATTGATTAGCTTGGCTCCAGCCTCTCTTCCGCCAGATATTCCAAACACAGCCACAGCGCCTGCTCCTTTAGGCAAATATTTATTTGCCAATTCTTTGTCCGGATGGCTTTCATGACCTGGATAAAGCACCCAATTAACGGCTGGATGCGCCTCAAGGTATTCCACTACTTTTTTTGTATTGGCAATGTGTTCCTTCATTCTCACATGCAAAGTCTCAAGCCCCAATGTAAACTGAAATGCACTTTGCGCACTCATCGCAGGCCCTAAGTCTCTTAACAGCTGAACGCGTGCTTTGATAATATAAGCCGCCTCGCCAATTGCTTCGCTATAGACAATATCATGGTAGCTCGGATCCGGCTTTGTAAAGCCCGGGAACTTAGGGGAATTCCAGTCAAATTTTCCGCCGTCTACAATAATTCCTCCCATTGTTGTTCCATTGCCGAGCAGCCATTTAGTCGCAGAGTGTATAACAATGTCAGCACCATGTTCGATAGGCCTGCAAAGATAAGGTGTAGCAAAGGTGTTATCGACAATAAGCGGCACACCATTCTCATGTGCAATTGCTGCGACCTTTTCAATATCCAGAATTTTTAAGCTCGGGTTTCCAATCGTTTCCGCAAAGATGGCCTTTGTTTTATCTGAAATCGCGTTACGGAAATTTTCCGGATCTTTTGGATCGACCAGTTTCACTTTAATTCCATACTTGGGAAGTGTGACTGCAAACAAATTATAAGTACCGCCATATAAATTGGACGCAGCAACAATTTCATCGCCTGCTTCAGCTATGTTTAATATGGCAAGAGTAATGGCAGACTGTCCGCTTGCAAGAGCCAATGCACCAACTCCTCCTTCGAGCAAGGCCACTCTTTCCTCAAATACACTTACAGTCGGGTTATGTATCCTGCTATAAATATATCCTGGCTCTTTAAGAGCAAAGAGATCTGCAGCGTGATCTGTATTCTTGAACTGGTAAGCATTATTCTGGTAAATCGGTAACGCCCTTGCACCAGTTACAGGGTCAGGCTTCAGTCCCCCATGCACTCCAATTGTTTCAAAACGGTAATTTTTTTGTTTGTCAGTCATTGCTTTCTCTCCTCTATAAAAATTTTAGTATTTCTTATCGAAGAGCTGAAAAAACCCTCTTCATAAGAAGAGGGCTGTATCGTCTCTTCTTATCTACCAGAGCATCCCGCTCTGCTGGATTTAGCACCGTGTACTTTACCGGTTGCCGGGCTTCGCTGGGCCAGTCCCTCCGCCTCTCTTGATAAGAATATTCAGTTAATTAATATTAAAACGATATTATCATACTATTAAAAAAACGGTCAAGTATTGTGATATGAAATTTTCCCTAAACAGAAAAAAGACTCGAGGAGCAATTTTTTTCTAAAGGTGGTATCCATCATTATTTTATTTTGGGAAAGTGCATCTCTTAACTTTAACTCTCCTGAAATCAGTGACAGCACAGCTTCATCAGAGCCCAAGATCTCCACATCAAAATGGCTGGTGTGACTTACCTTCCGGATTTCCCCATTCGAAACCATCAGAGGAATGCTTATATTTCCCGCCTTAATAAGCAAAGAGAAATTTGATTTTCTTAAAAAGTATCCAAGATGCCCTTTAGCCTTTAATTCCCGGATAAATACATCAGGTAAATCCTTCACAGCCTCACCTCTTTTAATGGGTCTATCATCTTTAATATTCAGTAAGGAAGATCTTCAATCCTTTATTTTTCATTCGACAAATACAGAAAGACAATGCCTGTTTATTAGGCATTGTCTTTCATTTCCCGAGAAATATGTCAGATTATACTATTTTTACAGAAGGCGCTTCAGCTTTTGTCTTATTATAGCTTCTGAAAACAAAGAAAAAATAGAGAGAGCCGATCAAATATAAAGAAGCAGTAATCGTGAATACGAGTGCATATCCCCAATAATCTCCATATCTCATGACGATTCCTGTTGAAACAGGCCCCATTACAGCCCATCCCAGATTGAAAACCATCTGATTGACGGAGTTTGCCAGTCCTTTCATCGAATCATTTACCTTAGACATCATTAGCGACATTTGTATAGGATTTCCAGCATTCATTAATGCCTGCCGGAACAAAAAGCCGATCGCAGCAAGCCAAAGATTCTCTGTATAAGCAGTTAAAAGCAGAAAAGGAAGTGACATGAGCTGCAGGATTACAACTGCTTTGACTTCTCCCACCTTCCTTACCACAACCGGGCCGATAATCATAGCAAAAGCAGTGGCAGCCTGCCCTAATGAAATAATAATGCCAATGGCTGAATTGGAAGCTTCAAAACGGTCTGCGAAGTATAAATTCAGATAAGGGATAACCAGTCCTGCTCCAATTCCTATTAGCAGCTGCGCAAAAGCAAACATGGCGATAATTTTGACGCCTTCATTTTTAGCGGAAAGGTTTTTGAGCGAAAAATCCTTTAAGCCTCTTACATCGTTTCTATCTTTGGGAGCTTCTGCGAAACGCAAGATAGGGACAAGGCCTGCTATGAAGAAAACACTTGCAATCAGAAGGGTAATGCGGATGCTGGTGAGCTGATCCACAAATAAAGAAAATACATCCGTTAAGATGCCTCCGCTTAAGTTACCGATTACATTTGCACCCGTCATAATGGCAAAATGGATGCTGAATAAATGAACCCTTTGGTCAGCCTTTGAATTCTCAGCCAGCCATGGTATGCCGGATACTTGCAGAAATGCTGTTGTCAGCCCTGTAAGAAAAGCAAATAAAATCAGGAGTTCCTGCAATTCAACCATACTTCTGAAAAGCATAACGACACCCGTAGCAACAGCCCCAAACAGCATCGCTCTTTTTCTGCCAAATCGGTCGCTGGCGATCCCTGCCGGCACAAGAATCAGTGCTGTGGCGAGAGCAGTCATGGATATGATTTGCCCATTAACACTTTCGGTGTAGCCGAGCTCCCTTATGTAGAAATTATAGATTACCATGAATATCCCAAAACCTATTTGTGTAAGGATATTCGCCATAAAGGCCAATTTTATATTGTGGTTATAGCCTTTAAATTGGCCAGTCCACTCCTTGTAAAATGCCATCCGGATCCCTTCCTGCACTGTGTGATTATTTCGATTCCCTAAGTATCATACTCTTTCGGAGGGGGTTTGTAAATATATTTTGAATATTGAAAAGGCGGATTTCAATGTTTTTAAACATGCAAAAAACCAGGCAGCTTTGCTCCTGGTTTTTCTCAATAGATGCTTCTGATTCTATCCAACAAATAGGGAACTGACCGGAATGCATATAATTTTTCTTGTAAATTTCCTTCCTTAAAGATGAGGAGACAAGGTACGCTTTCTACTCCCCATTGTTCAGCCAATTGCGGCATATAATTTAAGTCCGCTTTCCCAATCTTTTGATCAGGCAGCAATTGTTCAGTAACTGTCAGCATCTTCCCAGCCATCTGACAGGTTCCGCACATAGGCGTGTACAAATAGATAAGGGCCGTTTCTTGCCCGTTAACCGCTTCCTCAATCTCCAGCTGCGACCATTCCTGCATTTTATCATCCTTACTTTTATCTGTCTAAATATTGTGTATAAACGTCAATATTAGCTCCCAGCAGCACTGTAGCCAAATGATGTTCCGGTGCTGTCGCTACTTCTCTGTACATTCTATCGATGTATAGATGCTCTGCCTCTGGAAATTCCCTTTTAAACTGTTTTCTCAGCTTTTCACCTGCTGAATCGGCATCCACCAATATATATACATCCTTATCAAACAGCATGTCAATTAATTCATCTAGTTTGGTAATGCTTATTGTTCCATTTGTGCAGATAATCTCAACAGGTTCTCTTATAATGTTTTTAACCTTCGTTTTATCTGACTTTCCCTCGACAATAATAACTTTTTCCGGAATTCCCTCGTTCATCGTCATCACCTGAAAGGAGTTATTTTGAAACTGTTACTTTAATGTTAAGGCTCTCTTCGTATAAATTGTTGTTTTTTGCCTATCAAGATTGTCCGTTGATTTCCGCTTCAGGCTGCTCGCTTTCCGCGGGGCGGGCGGTGAGCCTCCTCGACGCTCCGCGTCTGCGGGGTCTCACCTGTCCCGCTACTCCCGCAGGAGTCTCGCACCTTCCGCTACAATCAACACAGCAAATAATATAGAAAAAGCAACACACCTAAGAAAACAGCCAAATTTTAAAACCAGTCATGCATTGGTTTTTATCTTAATATATTCATTATTCTCGATTATGGTGTGAATCTCCTGCCCATATTTAAGGTTAGGACTGCGCTGATTTTACATATTAATTCTACAGCTTAGTAAAGGAATGTTTTTGAAGAAAAATAATCATTGCAGCCTCTTAAACGGCCTATTTCATTGTATGCCCGGTTATATTGCTTTAGCCTATTAAATAAACAGCGGAAATCATTCCGCTGTTTACAGTAGTCAGCACCAGCCGCCTTCGTCACAGTCTGTGTAGCGCTCTTGCGCTTTATCTGGAACGGAGACATTCTGATATATTTTTTGGTGGTCGGTTTCAAAATGATGGGCCAAGTTAAAGGAAGAGCCTTCAGGAAGGCTGATTTGGCCTATTTTTTCGTTTTCAAGATAAAGATCAATCCCATTATTTTTAAGCTTGCCGACAACCCGATCTGTAATATCGATTTTCTGCTGATTCAATGTCATGGGTAACCAATCCTTTCATGCTTTTAGGTATCTATAGTTTGCCCTTTCTCTGTAAAAGAAAAATAGCAATTAAAGCCAGAAACAAAAAGCAGCAGCACTTGGATCAGACTCGGATTCAGCCATAAACAGCATAAAAGCCGGTTCTTAAAGAACCGGCTTTCATTCATTAGTCTTCGTTTGTCATTTCTTCATATTGCTCAGCAGTCATCAAGCTTTCTACTTCGCTTAAATCTGAAGGCTCCACCACAACCATCCATGCTTTTTCATATGGGGATTCGTTCACGAATTCAGGGTTGTCGTTAAGGTCTTCATTTACTTCAACCACTTTACCGCTTAAAGGCGCATAAAGTTCAGAAACTGTTTTTACAGATTCTACGCTTCCGAATGGCTCGTTTGCACTTAGCTCATCGCCAACTTCAGGAAGCTCAACGAATACGATGTCACCAAGTTCTGATTGCGCGAAATGCGTAATCCCAATGCGTACTTTCCCATCTTCTGTTTTTACCCACTCATGCTCTTCTGAATAACGTAATTCTTTTGGTGTGCTCATTATGTATCCCTCCATATTAATATTTCAATTTATGATCAGTAAATCGATCTCATGGTTAAATATGGCTTAAAAAGCTAAAATCCAGGCGCTTAGGAAAGCCATGTCTTTTCATATTCCTCTTCTTTAAAGCCCACTGTTGCCTTTTCTCCATCTGTCAGCAGCGGACGCTTAATCAGCATGCCGTCTGTTGCCAAAATATCGAGCAGTTCTTCTTTCGAAGAGGTCTTCACCTTGTCCTTCAGCCCGAGTTCCCGGTATTTTTGGCCACTCGTATTAAAGAACTTCTTTAGTTCCAGTCCGCTCTTTTTATATAGCGTTTCAAGTTCGCTTTGAGAAGGCGGATTGTCTGTTATATGTATTTCATCATAGGACAGATTATGTTCATCAAGCCATTTCTTGGCCTTTCGGCATGTCCCGCATTTAGGATACCAATAAAAAGTCAACGCCATTTTTTCACCACCCATTTTAGGAAATTCAGGCTTATCCAAAATTGCTGCCTTTTAATTGAATAGTAACATAAATGGATGACAAAGCATAACATTGATCACCAATTTAATATTCGACAAATTTCTATATAATCCTCCTGTCAGAAAAAAAGTTTTTAAAGGTTTATTTTGGAAAAAAGTAAAGCCCCCTTCATGATGAAGGGAGCCTAATAGCAATTAAACTGTAAAACGTTCTGCGTCGATCAGTTTTTCTGATGCTTCACGCTTCTTTGCTATGACGTTGATTGGGGTGTGGCGGGTGAATTTGCGAAGTGCTGACATCATCATGCGCAGGGCATCGCCGTTTTCTACTGCCACAAGTGTTTCTTTTGCATCCTGCTCGATTTTGTTAAATGCTTCCTGGCAGAAGATTTGGGTGTACAGAAGTTTTTGCTTACTCTTTTCAAGTCCTGCTTTTTCAATAGCCTTTTCCGTACGGAGAACAACCGACTCCATTGCATAAGCATTTGATATAATATCCGCAATGTTTACGAGTACTTCCTGTTCTTTTTCAAGAGCTTTTCCGTACTTCTGTGCTGCTAAACCAGCTGCAAGCAAGCCGATTTTCTTCGCGTTTTTCACCAGATATTTTTCCTGTGCAAGCGGCTCGTCACCAGGCTCTTCAGGCATCATCATCATGAGCTCTTCCTGCAGCGCCTGGGCTTTCTGGAATAATGGAAGCTCTCCTTTTAGTGCTTTGCGAAGGTACGTGCCTGGCACCAGCAGACGATTGATTTCGTTTGTTCCTTCGAAAATACGGTTAATGCGTGAATCACGGTAAGCTCTTTCAATCTCATATTCAGCCATGAATCCGTAGCCTCCATGGATCTGGACACCTTCATCTACTACGTAGTCGAGGACTTCCGTATTAAAGAATTTATTCATGGAGCACTCAATAGCATATTCAGCGATTGACTTCGCCACTTCTTTTCCATCTTTCACTTCTTCGTCCGAAAGCTTGCTCATACGGTCCTCGAATAAGCCTACAGTCCGGTATACTGCACTTTCAGCGGCATAAATCTTAGAAGCCATCGTTCCCAGCTTTTCTTTTGTCAAATTAAACTGAGAGATTGGTGTCTTAAATTGCTGGCGCTGATTGGCATATTGAACGGCAAGTTCGAATGCGCGCTTCGCACCGCCAACTGCTCCTACACCTAACTTATAGCGGCCAATATTTAAGATATTAAATGCAATCACATGTCCCTTGCCAAATTCACCAAGAAGATTTTCCTTTGGCACCTGGGCATCTTCAAGAATTAACGTACGGGTAGAAGAGCTCTTAATTCCCATTTTCTTTTCTTCTGCCCCTACAGATACACCTGGGAACTCTCTTTCAACGATGAATGCAGAGAAGTGTTCCCCGTCAATTTTTGCGTATACTACGAATACATCTGCAAAGCCTGCATTCGTTATCCATTGCTTTTCTCCGTTTAATACATAGTGCGTACCCTCAGCATTCAGCTTGGCAGTCGTTTTTGCTCCAAGAGCATCAGAACCAGAGCTTGGCTCCGTCAATGCATAAGCAGCAAGCTTTTCGCCAGTAGCCAGTGCAGGAAGGTATTTTTGCTTTTGCTCTTCATTTCCGAAAAGAACAATCGGAAGGGAACCGATTCCAACATGTGCACCATGCGATATGGAAAAGCCGCCTGCACGCGCCATTTTCTCGGCAATAAGTGCAGAGCTTACTTTATCTAAAGCAAGTCCGCCGTATTCCTCTGGAACATCTGCGCCTAATAAGCCAAGTTCTCCAGCTTGCTTCAATAACTTTACCGAACGGTCAAATTCGTGGTTTTCCAGATGCTCAATTTGCGGAACAACTTCATTTACAACATAATCTTCAGTTGTCTTAGCAATCATAACCTGCTCATCTGTATAATCTTCAGGCGTAAAAACCCGGTCATAGGAAACATCTTCAATTAAAAAGCTTCCGCCTTTGATAAGGTTTTCAGTTTGATTTGACATTTTCTTATTTCCTCCATTCTGTTTTTATGGAGAAAAGCCTTTGGCTTCTCTCCAAATTTCGGCTCATATTATAAAAGTTCAAATACTCCGGCTGCGCCCATTCCGCCTCCGATGCACATTGTTACAACCCCGAATTGCTGATTACGGCGCTTCATTTCATGGATTAGAGATAGAGTGAGCTTGGCACCGGAGCAGCCCAGCGGGTGTCCAAGTGCAATCGCCCCTCCATTAACATTTACTTTCTCTTCATCTAAGCCCAGCTCACGGATAATTTGAATGGATTGGGACGCAAAAGCTTCATTCAATTCAAATAAACCGATATCGGAAAGCTCCAGCCCTGCAAGCTTTAACGCTTTAGGAATGGCCACAACTGGACCGACACCCATGATTTCGGGAGGAACACCGCCTACTGCAAAGCTTCTGAATTTAGCCATTGGCTTCAGTCCAGAAGACTCCGCCTTTTCCCGGTCCATTACCATTACGGCTGCAGCTCCATCACTTGTCTGCGATGAATTTCCAGCTGTGACACTGCCGGTTACCGAGAATGCCGGACGCAGTTTTCCGAGTGTTTCAACTGTGGAATCTGCACGGACGCCTTCATCCTGGCTGAACTGGATTGTTTTTTCTGTAAGCTTATTGTCTTTTCCAACGGATCTAAACGTTACGTCTACTGGCACAATTTCATCTTCAAATTTGCCTTCCCGGATTGCCTGCGCAGCCCTCTGATGACTTCTGACCGCAAATGCATCCTGGTCTTCTCGTGTAATGCCATACTTCTTTGCAACTTCTTCAGCTGTATGTCCCATACCCATATAGTATTGGGGAGCTGTTTCGGCCAGTTTGGCATTCGGACGGACTACATGCCCCATCATCGGCACAAGGCTCATAGATTCCGCTCCGCCCGCAATGATTGTATCTGCATGGCCAATCATGATTTTTTCAGCTGCATAAGCAATTGCCTGCAGGCCTGAAGAACAATAACGATTGATTGTTATCCCCGGCACTTCATATGAAAGTCCGGCAAGGGCTCCGATATTCCTTGCCATGTTCAGCCCCTGTTCTGCTTCAGGCATAGAACAGCCGATAATTAAATCATCGATGTTTCCTTCATAATTTCCTGCGCGCTTAAGGGTTTCCTTTACTGCAAGTGCACCTAAGTCATCCGGCCTGACATTTGCAAGCGTACCTTTTTTGGCTTTTCCGACCGGTGTCCTGGCACCTGCAACTATTACCGCTTCTCTCATTATTTTCCCTCTCTTTCTCATAATGTCTCAATCTATTGCTTTAATTGCGCAACGGTTTCCCCTTTAAAAGCATGTGCTGCATTCGCTGCTGTGATTTCGGTTCAGCTACAAGGCTTAGGAATGCTTCTCTCTCCAAGTCAAGCAAATATTGCTCATCCACTTCTGTACCGAATGGCACTTTTCCGCCTGCGATTACATAAGCAAGCTTTTTTGCGATTTTTAGATCATGCTCTGAGATATACCCTGAGTAGAGCATTGCCTGCGCTCCAAGCAGAAGTGTTGCATATCCTGTTTCGCCGACAACCGGCACCTTCTTCCGGACAGGAGGCTTATAGCCTTTTTTGTGCAGAGCAATAACTGCCTGCTTTGCATCATAAAGGAGATGGTCCCCATTCACACTGATGCCATCTGCCAGGTTCAGGAAGTTATTATCCCTGGCTTCCTCGCCTGATGTTGAAACCTTTGCCATTGCAATCGATTCAAATACTTTATTGGCAACCTTTTGAAGGTCAAATTCCACACCATTTGGCATACTTTCAAGATGCTTAATATAGAGCTCCTTGTTTCCGCTTCCTCCTGGGATCAGGCCTACCCCCACCTCAACAAGTCCCATATATGTTTCGCTTGATGCCTGAATATGTGCTGCCGGCAGACAAACCTCCGCCCCGCCGCCAAGCGTCATGCCAAATGGAGCAGCAACAACCGGTTTCGCACTGTACTTAATTTTCATCATGGCATTCTGGAACTGGCGGACTACCATATCCAATTCATATATATTGTCATCCTGCGCTTCCATGAGGATCATTCCGAGGTTGGCGCCTACACAGAAATTTTTGCCTTGATTCCCGATAACAAGTCCTTTGTAGTTCTTCTCCACTTCATCCACTGCAAAGTTGATCATTTGGATAATATCCAATCCAATGGCATTGCTTTGCGAATGGAACTCAAGCAGTGCAACACCATCGCCTAAATCAATCAGGCTTGCACCGGTATTCTTTTTAATTACACCTTTTTGCTTCTTTAGCTGTTTCAAATTGATTGCTTTAGGGTTTTCCTCGATTAATCTATACTCGCCATTGTGATAGAAATATTGCTTGCCTTCCTCTTCTTTATAGAAAGTACCAAAGCCTTTTTCCAGCATATCTTTTACCCACGCAGGCACTTCCTCACCTGCATCTTCCATCTTCTGAACAGATTTCTCTACACCAATGGCATCCCAGGTTTCAAATGGCCCCATTTCCCAGCCAAAGCCCCATTTCATCGCCTTGTCTATTGCTGTTACATCATCAGCTATTTCGCCGAGTAATTGAGCCGAGTAAATAAGAGCCGGACTCAGGATGTTCCACAATAATTGGCCTGCACGGTCCTCTGAATATACAAGCGCTTTCAATTTTCCAGAAGTGCCTTTTTCCTGCTTGCTCAGTTCCGTCGAAGCTGTCTTAAGCTTTTTGCGAGGACCGTATTCCAGCGATTCAGGATTCAGCTCAAGAATCTCTTTGCCCTTTTTCAGGAAAAATCCTTGCCCTGACTTGCTTCCAAGCCAGCCTTTTTCCTGCATCACTTTCATAAAGCCCGGAACTTCAAATACTTCCTTTTCTTTACCGTCCACCTGGTCATAAACATTGTTTGCCACGTGTATAAATGTATCAAGCCCTACTACATCAAGTGTTCTGAATGTAGCACTTTTCGGCCGGCCAATCAGCGGTCCAGTTATAGAATCGACTTCGCCGACACTGTACCCGCCCTTTAACATCTCCTGCACTGTAACCAGCAAGCCATAAGTGCCAATTCGGTTGGCGATAAAGTTTGGTGTATCTTTTGCTTCAACTACTCCTTTTCCCAGTACATCTTCGCCAAATTGCTTCATAAATGACAGCACTTCAGAAGAAGTGTTTTTAGTAGGTATGACCTCAAGAAGCTTTAAGTAGCGAGGAGGATTAAAGAAATGTGTTCCAAGGAAGTGTTTTTGGAAATCTTCCGAGCGCCCTTCTGACATTGCTTCTACAGATATTCCAGACGTATTGGAGCTGACGATGCTTCCAGGCTTGCGGTATTGGTCTACTTTTTCAAAAACCTGCTTCTTTATGGCGAGGTTCTCCACAACAACTTCAATAATCCAATCGACATCCTTTAAACGCTCCATGTCATCTTCAAAGTTTCCTGCCTCAACTAATGCAATATTCTTTTTGGAAGTTAATGGAGCCGGTTTTTGCTTTAATAATTTTTGGAGATTCCCTTCACTGATTCGATTGCGGACTGCTTTATCTTCAAGAGTAAGCCCCTTTGCCTTTTCAGCATCCGTTAATTCGCGAGGCGCGATATCCAGTAATAATGTCGGAATTCCGATATTGGCCAGATGGGCTGCGATCCCTGAACCCATGACTCCGGAGCCTAAAACTGCCGCCTTCTTTATTTGTTGGATCAACTTTATTTCCCCCTTTAACTTTTTTGAATGAATACTCATTCATTTTATTCTCAAAAAAAATATGCTTCTCTTCTGAATGAGTTCTGTTAGTTATAACTATAAAATATTTGCAAAATTTACGCAATGATTTTAAGCGGAAATTTAAAAATGTTTTGAAATTTTTTTAATGCCTCAGCTGTAATTTATATATTTTATTCGAAATGTAAATAAGTGTTTTGGACACTCTAAAAAGGAAACATCTTTTGTTCGTTACGGAGGTGAAAGAAATGGGAAAAATGAAGAAAGATCCTTCTAAGGCAGGAGTCAGCGCTGCAAGTGTCCAAGGAGATGCGGGTCCTACCGTTGAAAGGGAAGGGCCTAAAAAAAGGAATAGCCAAAATAATCAATATAAGCGATAACCCGCTGTTTAAAGGCTGGCTGACGTCAGCCTTTTATAGTTTCCATTATGTATATAGGTAATTCATTTTCTGCAGAATAGCAAACGTTTTTAAGAGGAAAGATATCCTCGAAAAGAATTGCAGCTATTATAGCGCAAAAAGAATTGGAGGGACAATTAATGCAACAGCAAAATATGAATATGCAGAACCAGCAGGGCATTATGCAGCAGCCTCCTGCTGTTATTTCCACTAAGGATGCCCTTTACTTAACAGATATGCTTTCCTGGAACCTTCTCGCCTGTAAAAAAGCGCATTTTTACGCTCAGCAATGCCAGGACCAGGAGCTAAAAACACACTTTGAGCAATGCGGCCAAATGCATCAGCGTCACTACGAACAGCTGCTTGTTCATTTAAACCAGCAAAATCAGCAGAATTTTATGGGAATGCAATAAGGAAGGAGCCTTGAAAATGAACCAGAACCAGAATCCAAATACGATTCAAAATCCTGAGACACAGGTAAATAAAACTCCGCAAATGAATGAGCGGGATTTTACAAATGATATTTTATCTACAGAAAAATATATGACAGATGCCTATTCTGTGGCCCTAAATGAAGCAAGCCATCAGAGTCTGTATCAGGATATTCTTGCGGCTTTTAACGAAACACAAAACCAGCAAAGAGAATTTTATAATCTAATGTTCAAAAAAGGCTGGTATAAAGTTGAAGCGGCTGACCAGCAGAAGCTTCAGCAATCTTATCAGCAGTTTCAGGGTTATACAAATCAGTTGCCTTATGGCAATGGGCAAATGCAATAAGAAAAGCGGAAGCGCCTTGCCCACCCCCGACACCTCGAGGGGGTAGGCGCTGGAGCTAGACAATTATCGAAGTTGCACACTTCAAAAAAACAAAAACCGCTGCTTTGATTGCAGCGGTTTTTTACTTCACTTTTTATTGCTTCTCATCTCTTCATTCATTGTTTTAATTTCAGTTATCAGTGCCTTCATTTCCTCTTTTGCATCAGGGTATGTATCATTCCAGTGCTTGGCTAAAGGCGGCATTGATTTCGCAATAAAAGAGTACAGCGCCCAAGCTTCAACCTTTTCTTTTAATTCTGGAGAGGTCTCGCCGATTAGGAGTTCGGTATATTTTTCAAGCAGGCCATCCAGCTGTTCCTTTAACTTCTCATTCATTGCTACTCCTCCTTTTTATCGCTGTCTAACGGGCAGTAAGACTCCTGCTTCAAACCTTAGAGGAATCGAAGAGGGATAAGCAGGAGTCTTACTGCCCGTAAAGGCCCGATTGGTTCAACTATCAATCATTGGGATAAAGCCCCCACTGATTGAAGTTTCACTTTATCCTGCAGGCCAGAGGACATGTCCCGCATCGTTTGCCGCTGCTGGTCAAATAGGAATAGCAGCATGTTTTTCTTGGCCTCACCGTTTTGCCGGTACTTTCAATCAGTATTTTCTTACTGTCAAATTTCTTTAAGGGATTCGTATTTTCGCAGCCGAACAAATTGCCTGAAGCCTCTTCCAGGATAAACTTAAAATCATCAGCAGCCCTTTCCGAATGTGTTTCCAAAGGTAAAATCTTTTCGTAAAGCCAGAACAGATAAATCGCTATATTCTCCCAAAGTATTAGTTTAGAAACATTTGCTTCGTTTGCTATTCTATTCAACACCGGAAAAATATGGCCATTAAAAAGAGTTCCTACAGCATCCTCTCTCCATTTTTCCCTTTCCATCTCAATGCCTTGGCCTTGAAGGTGAATAAAACTAAAGCCGGGAAGCCATAGTCCATCTTTTTCCTGACTGACAAATGTTATATTTTCATGGCTGATATCCAATTTTATATTCCAGGACGTCATACTATACAAGTAAATTACAGGCAGAAAGGCATATCTTTTAATTAAAATAGAAGCAGCCGTTTTTTTATCAGTTGCTCCTATATGGTTTTTCACTTTATCCAGGTATGGACCTGCCTGACTGGTATCCAGCAACTTTTTCACTTCAATTGTTAAAGGAGAGCCTTCCTCTGAATGCTGGGCAAGTCTGAACTGCCCGAGAGCTTCTGCCTGTTCTCCTGTTAATTTAATCATCCCTGGAATCCTTGCCCTTTTAAAATACATCTGCCTTTCCCATAAGGGATGCAAAGCGGTGTGCCGAATAATGGATCTATCGTAACCTCGCATTCCATGCCGAATACGGTTTTGACTAATCCGCAATTGATGACATGTTCGGGCTTGCCCTGAGCGAAAACCTTCTGATCCTTTATGGCAACAATATTATGGGCATAGCGGCAGGCCAAATTCAGATCATGCAGCACCATGACGATGGTACGCTTTTCTTTTTCATTTAATTCAAATAATAAATCCAGTATTTCAATTTGGTGGGTCATATCTAAATACGTAGTAGGCTCATCAAGCAAAATCGTATCAGTATCCTGAGCCAAAGTCATGGCAATCCAGGCGCGCTGGCGCTGTCCGCCGGATAATGAATCCACTGTCCGGTCTTTCAATTCTTCCATGCCTGTAGCCTTTAATGCACTTCTGACCTTTAATTCATCTTCAGTTGACCATTGCTTCAGCCATGTTTGATAAGGGTATCGCCCCTGTTTGACAAGCTGAAGCACTGTGAGTCCTTCTGGGGCAGAAGGGGATTGGGGCAGAATCGCCATCTTTCTGGCAACATCTTTGGTTGAAAGTCTGGCTATAGCCTCACCTTCCAATAAAACGGCACCTGATTTCGGCTTTAGCAGCCTGGCAATGGACCTTAGCAATGTCGATTTTCCACAGCCATTTCCACCAATAAATACTGTGATTTCTCCCTTTGGAATTTCCAGGTCCAATTCATTAATAATAATGGTGTCCCCATATGACAAGGTTAAGTCTTTTGTTGCGATCGCTTGCCCTGCTGTCATTTCTGCCCCTCTCCTTTTCCTTAATATCTATATCTATATCTATAGGCTATCCAGTTACCAGTACGATACGAGTTTCAAGCTTTTCCAGCTTATGCGTTTCTTGTCTTGAAAAGCAGGTAAATAAAGTAAGGTGCGCCAATGCTGGCTGTAAACACACCCGCCGGGATTTCAAGCGGTGAGAACAAAGTCCTGCCTATCAGGTCGGCTGCCATCACAAGGATTCCTCCAATAAGTGCGGAAGCCGGAAGCAAAGCGCCAAAAGCAGAGCCAACCAGCCTCCGGGCCATATGAGGAGCCATTAATCCAACAAAGCCTATCCCGCCGCCAAATGCAACAGCTCCGCCAATTAATGCCGTGCTGACCATCAGCAGAAGAAACCGGTATTTCTGTACTGTGCTCCCTACTCCCTTTGCAATATCATCGCCAAGTTCCTGGATATTGACATTTCGTGCTAAAACAAACGCCAGTATCAGAAACACGATTGTCCATGGGACCAAAATTGCGACATTATCCCAATTTGAACCGTAAACAGTCCCGGTTATCCAAATATTCGCCTGGCTTGCCTGGTAAATCGGCCCAAAGACCATCATCAAGGTTGTCAGTGCCTTCATTAGGCTTGCAAGTCCGATCCCAATTAAAACAAGCCGTACTGGCGATACTCCATCCTTATAGGCGAGAAAATAAACAAGAAAGGCCAAAATAGCAGCACCCGCAAAAGCTGCAAGAGGCATCCAATTTATACTTACAGTTAATGCATTATTTTTATCACTAAAAAAAGCAAGAAAAGCTACAACTGCTACAGATGCCCCTCCTGTAATCCCGATTATGTCAGGAGATGCAAGCGGATTTCTGATGATTCCCTGCAGGATGCCCCCCGCTGCAGCAAGCGCCATTCCTACCATTAATGCAACGATAATTCTTGGAAGTCTGAATGACTGAATGACCAGCCTATCCATATCCGAACCCCCGCCAAAGAATACCTGTACAACCTTCAGAGGGCTGATTTTCATTTCACCCGTGCCGGTGCTGATGATAAAAACTCCGGCAGCAGCTGCTGCCAATAATAAAAAAGTGATAAGTGCTTTGCGGTTTACTAAAAAAGAAATTCTATCGCCAAACAAGCGCAAGTTATAATATTTTTTCATTACTGATTGAACCCCCTTCTGGCAATATACACAAAGAAAGGAGTTCCAATTACAGCCGTCATGACGCCAACAGGAACTTCCTGCGGCATGATGATATACCTTGATGCTATGTCCGCTACAAGAAGGAGCATCCCCCCGAATAGACCCGCATAAGGAATCACCCAGCGATGGTCAATGCCGACAACTGCCCGGGTTAAATGGGGAATGACAATGCCTAGAAAGCCAATAGGACCAGCAACAGCTACCGCTCCTCCTGACAGAAGCACAATAACAATGCCCGCACCCAATTTCAGCAATCCTGTTTTCAAGCCCAGCCCCTTCGCTACATCCTCGCCCATTGATAAGACGTTCAATTTCCCCGCAATGATCAGGGAAAAGATCCAGCCGGCTAATAAATATGGGAATACAGCTGCGAGGGTCTCCAGCTTTCTTCCCGATACGGATCCTGCCAGCCAAAATAGCACCTGTTCCAGGGCAGTCTCATTAATAACGAGAAAGCCTTGTGTCATCGAAGCAAACATGGCACTCATCGCCGCACCGGCAAGGGTTAATTTCATGGGTGTCAGCCCTTCCCTGCCGATAGAGCCAATTATATATACGAATATAAATGAAACAGCAGCCCCCAGAAATGAAACCCATGTAAAGGCCTGCAAATTACTAATTGAAAAAAGTGTTACTGTAATAACGACTGCAAATCCAGCACCTGCGTTTATTCCGAAAATTTCAGGAGCAGCAAGGGGATTCTTTGTCAGTGTCTGGAGCAATACACCCGCAATCGCAAGGCTTGCCCCTACTGCCGCCGCAATCAATGCTCTCGGCAGACGGACTGATTGAATGATTATGTGTTCATTCGTTCCATCGAATTTTGTAAATGCATCAATTGCCATCTTCCAGGTTGTGTCGGTATATCCGTATACAATACTGAAAGACATTAATACTAATAATAGTAGGATAGCTGCAAATAGCCCAGCCCATCTCAGAGAATTTGTTTTTAATAGCATAGCGAGACCCTTCTTGCGTCTATTTAGTAAGGTTTAGTTACATTTTCAGTCTATTGTACAGAGGATTAGCTGTCAATGAGTTTGAAAATCATTTTCATTGATCATTGAAAAATTAAATGAAAATGATTTTCAATTACCTATTGACAATTTAAAGTGTCCACAGTACTATAAAATTGTCAAATGAAAATGATTATCATTAACAACGCAAAATGGAGGAGTACATAATGAAATTCAAGTCTTTACTTGCCATTCTTTCAGTTTTCACTATCTTGTTCCTGGCTGCCTGCGGGAATAACAGCGAACAGGATGAGAAAGCTGATAAGGAAAAAGAAGGAAACAAAACAGAAGATACAGGCTATACAGTTGAGCATGCAATGGGCACAACTAAGCTTGATAAAGCGCCTGAAAAAGTTGTCATTCTGACAAACGAAGGTACAGAAGCATTGCTTTCCATGGGGGTTACTCCAGTCGGTGCCGTTCAGTCCTGGACTGGCGATCCATGGTATGAACATATCGCTGATGATATGAAAGATGTTCAGGTTGTGGGGACAGAAAGCGAAGTCAATGTAGAAGCAATCGCAGCGCTGCAGCCGGACCTTATCATCGGCAACAAGATGCGCCAGGAAAAAATTTATGATCAGTTAAATGATATTGCCCCTACTATTTTCGCTGAAACATTGCGCGGAGACTGGAAGGAAAACTTTGAGCTTTATGCAAAAGCACTTAACAAAGAAGAAGAAGGCAAAAAAGTCCTAACTGATTATGATAGCCGCATAGAAGAAATTAAAACAAGCCTTGGCGATAAATTGAGTCAGAAAGTTTCCATTGTCCGTTTTATGGCTGGAGATGTCCGTATCTACCATAAAGACTCTTTCTCAGGCGTAATTCTTGATCAAATTGGACTTGCGCGCCCGGAAAGCCAGAATGTAGATGACTTCGCTGAGGTAAATGCAACAAAAGAACGCATTCCTGCTATGGATGGAGATGTATTATTCTACTTCACATATGAAACAGGCGATGGCGAAGCAAACAAGCTTGCAAAAGAATGGATTGAAGACCCATTATTCAAAAACCTTAAAGTAGCACAGGAAGGCAATGTTCATGAAGTCAGCGATACCATCTGGAATACTGCCGGCGGCGTTATTGCTGCTAACCTGTTATTGGATGACATTGAGAAATATCTTGTGAAGTAATGCTAAACTCGTGATTGCGCTCCCATAATACCCCCTCTTTTATAGGAGCTCAAATATATTAAAAGGAACCTGAACCAACCAGGTTCCTTTTTTATTTGTCCATATTACATTTTCCCGATCTTACTGCCATACATCCAAACCCTTCTTTTTTTATTGCCTTCCATTCATAAGTTTTCCAAAACCGGCAACAATAAGCGTAATGCCGAAAATGATGGTGATTTTCCTATGAGAAATTGGTTGAAAAACAAACGGATTAAAGAGGATATCCAGCATAAGGAATGGGAAAAATCCTTGATTAAATCCAAAGACTTCAAAAAAATCTTTTATTATAACAAAAAAACAAATGTGCGCTTTGGACTTACTTTCATGGCTACTTTAATTGATGAAAATATTATTCAGGATGGTATTCTCCCTAATCTTCTGGAAGAAGAATTCCGGGAAATAGAGGATATTAAACAGCTTGTCCCTGTGGCTGATGTGCAGATTTGTGATGACCCTTCTCTAATCGAACAAAAGCTTTTAAATGGCTACGTCATGCTGACGATTGAGACAGAACTTAAACATTTCGGCTTTATAGCTGCGCAAAAAGAAATCGTCAGGGGGCTAAGCCAGCCTGAAGTTGAATTTTCCGTTATCGGTCCTAAAGAAGCCTTTGTCGAGTCAATGGGCCAAAATTTAAATTTAATCCGAAAACGTCTTCCGGTAAAAGAACTGATTATTGAAGAGTTTAAGCTGGGGACCCTGTCAAAAACCGCTGTCGCCATGCTTTATATGGAAGATATCACAAATGAGGATAATGTAAATACTGTCAGGCAGAGACTTACAAACGTGAAATTTGATGCCATTACAGACAGTTCCTATATTGTACAGCTGATTAGTGATAACTCCAATTCCCCTTTCCCGCAGCTGCTTGATACAGAGCGGCCTGACAGGGTCGCGGGAATATTGGCAGAGGGAAAAATCGCCATTGTGGTTGACGGCTCACCCCATGTGTTAATTACACCAACCACACTTGTTGAATTTTTCAGTTCTTTTGAAGATTATTTTTTAAATTGGATTTTATCTTCTTTTTTCCGGCTCATCCGTTTGTTCGCGGTTGCGTTTTCCATTCTGGTTACACCTATTTATGTAGCAACCCTTTCATATCATTATGAGCTTATTCCAAAAGATTTGCTGAGTACATTAATTACATCAAGGCGGGAGATTCCACTCCCTCCCATTCTGGAGGCATTGTTTCTGGAGCTGACCATTGAATTGCTGCGTGAGGCAGGAGCCCGCCTTCCGACCAAGGTCGGCCAGACGATCGGTATCGTGGGAGGAATCGTAATTGGGACTGCATCTGTAGAAGCAGGCTTGACGAGTAACGTCCTTCTCATTATTGTAGCTCTCGCCGCTCTCGCCTCCTTTACAACACCTGTATACAGGATGGGCAACACTATTCGTCTGCTGCGCTTTCCCTTCCTGTTTTTTGCAGAACTATGGGGCCTGCTCGGGATTGTGTTTTGCTTCTGTTTACTGCTGACTCATTTAATACGGCTGACTTCACTTGGCAGGCCATTCCTTGAGCCGCTCTATCCGCCTCGGGTTATGGATATGAAAGATGCCCTTATCAGGCTTCCATTTGAAAAACAATCCAAAAGGCCGATATTTTTACGGACTAAAAATCCAATCCGCTTCAGTAAGAAAAAGGCCGAAGAGAAAAAAGATATCGACGAGTAATACCAAATGTATCAACTTAAATGGAGGTGAACCAGATGAAGGAACAGCCAATACCAGAAAGATTGCAGATTTCTCCCTTTTTAGTATTTTACTTGGTCATGTCCATGCAAATTGGGATCGGTGTATTAGGATATCAGAGGATTATCGCAATGGATGCAGGATACGATGCCTGGATATCCATATTATTTGCCGGCGCATGCATTCATGTAATTGTTTGGATGATCTATAAAATAGGCGAGACTGTTGGCGGTGATATTGTAACAGCACATAAATACGTCGTGGGGAACTTTTTCGGCAAGGCTCTCTGCTTCATTTTTATTGGCTATTTTATCCTGTATTCCTTAACAGTAATAAGGACATTTATTGAAGTCATACAGGTTTGGATGTTCCCTGAATTAAGCACCTTCTGGTTCTCCTTCGGTTTTATGATTCTTTGTGTCTATATTATTTTTGGAGGATTTAGAACTGTAGTCGGTACAGCCTTCTTTGGGCTTGTTCTGCCGGCTTACCTCCTCCTTACATTCAGCTGGGCGATTAAATTCTCCAACTTTTACAACCTGCTGCCCATTTGGGATCATTCCATTAAAGAACTGCTTACAGCTTCTTATCATATGTCCCTTACTTTTATTGGGTTTGAAATCATCCTTTTTTTCTATCCATTTATTAAAGAACCAAAAAAGTCGCAGAAATGGGCTCATCTGGCCGTATTAACAACTACTCTTATTTACACGATTCTAGCCATCATTACTTTTGCCTATTTTGCCGAAGACCAGCTGGCAAAACAAATTTGGGCGAGTTTAACGATGTGGAAAATAGTTGAAATGCCCTTTGTTGAACGATTTGAATATATCGGGATAGCGAACTGGAACTTAATCATTCTTCCTAATGTTTGCATTTCCATTTGGATCGCCTCCAGGCTTATTAAAAGGGTATTTAACATCCGCCAGAAAGTGGGAGTGTTTTTTGTTGTGGCAGCAGTGCTTTCCGTTATACATTTTTTGGATACAAGAGAAAAAATTAATACGCTTAATAACTATGTGGGAAAAATGGGATTTGCTTTTACCTTTATTTATATTCCTTTGCTTTTCGCTGCTGTGATGATCGCCAAGAAGCTGAAAAAGGGGAAGAAGAAATGAAGAAGCTTATACTACTCTGTCTCGTCTTGCTGCTTTCCGGCTGTGTGGACAAAGAAATACTGGATGATATTAATATTGAAGTAGGAGTTGGCTACGATTTATCAGAGGACGCAAAAGAAAAGTATAGGGGAACTGTATTATTTCAGGAATTCCAGCCTGATAAAAGCGTAATAAACAGGACATTTTCCGGAAGTGGAAAGCTGCGCCAGGACCTTCTTCTCGAAGTGACTAAACAATCATCAGAGCCAGTCGTAACAGGCGGGTTAAAACTGGCTGTTTTTGGACCTGACCTTGCCAGGAAAGGAATTTATGATCTTGTAGATTCCTTTCAAAGAGACGCAAGTATCGGAGCACGTGTAATTGTTGCAACTTCGGAGGGGAAGGCAGAAGACATGTTAAAAGGTGAGTATGGAACACGAGGAAATTCAACCTACATCTACAATCTTATCCAGCATAATATTGAACATCGGGATATTCCCAAAACCAATCTGCATATCTTAGCCAATGATTATTATCAAAATGGCAAGGACCCTTTTCTGCCGCGTATAAAAAAAACCGGTGATGATAAAGTGGAAATAGTCGGCATCAGCCTTTTCAGCAGGGATAAGGAAGTAGAGGTCCTTCCTGTGAAAGACATGTTCTTTTTTAAATTGCTGGTCGATAAATATAGTGAAGGAAACTTCGATGTTAAATTAAAAAAAGGAGATTTAGCTGCTGTAAAGAGTTTAAGGTCCAAGCATAAAATTAAGATAACTGATCATCATGCTTCCATAACTATTAACATTGAAGGGATTATTCGTGAGTATTCCGGTGATGAGTTAGCATCTGAGGTTGTTGGCGCCGTTCAAAAGAACCTGGAGAAAAAGGTCGAAAAGGAATGCCTCAGACTATTAAAACAGTTTCAGGAACTCGGAATTGATCCAATTGGGCTCGGCCAAATGAAAAAATCCAAGCATCGAAACTTTGATTTTAAAAAGTGGGAAGATGATTACAAAACGCTGAGTTTTGATGTGAAATGCAATGTAAAAATTGAAGAAACCGGCGTAATTGAGTAAAAGAGCGGGCTTTCACAGCCCGCTCTTTCAATTTTAATCATTTGTCGAGAACATATATTTTTTATAGTGATAGCGGATCGAGAAAATCAGCCCCATGGCCAGCATATTCCCCATCAGCGAGCTTCCTCCATAGCTGATGAAAGGAAGCGGTATGCCTGTGATTGGCAAAAGGCCGATGGTCATCCCGATATTTTGAAAGACATGGAATGTAACCATACTGATGACACCTACACAAATATAGGTATAGAAATTATTTTTGGTTTCCATGCCAATCTTGGTAATATGGTAAATCAGCAGAAAGAAAAGGCTGACGACAATACTTGCGCCTACAAAACCAAATTCTTCACCTACAATACTGAAAATAAAGTCGGTATGGCTTTCAGGCAGATAGACTTCCCTCGTTCCATATCCTTTCCCGCTTGTTTCCCCTGATCCAATGGCAAGGAGAGAGCGTGTCAGCTGAAACCCGGTTGAACTTTGATAGTTATAAGGATCAATCCAGGAATAAATGCGCGCAAACTGATATTCCTTTACCCCTAAATACTTCTCTAGAATATCCGGATGCCATAAAACAAAATACAAAATAGTGCCTGCAAGAGCGGCTCCTGTTCCAAATATTGGCGCCAGAAGCTTCCAGCTGATTCCTGAAATGAATATCATGCCAAGCATGATTGCCAGAAATACCAGGCTTGTCCCTAAATCGGGCTGCTGCATAACCAGCAGCAGCGGCACCATTGTTAAACCAACCAGTTTAATGAGCAGCCATAAATCAGTCTGCATGGTTTTGTATGCATTTTTTTGATGATGCTCGTCAATTGTTTTCGCCAATACCAGAATAATAAACACTTTAACAAGCTCAGCAGGCTGCAGTGAACCCATGCCTGGAACCTTGTACCATGCCTTCGCCCCATTAATGACAGGGGCAATGCTTGTTGGCGCCACAATCAGGAATCCAAGCAGTACAATGCCCAGGCCGTACACATACCAGGAAATCTTCTTCAGCTGATCGGAATCCAGTGTGATTACCGCAGCGATGATTCCTGTTCCAACGGCATACCAGACAACCTGCTTCAAAAGGAAGTTTTCTGTATATTGTCCTGTTGTCTGTGCGCTGTAAATGGAAACGGCGCTTACCAGGAATAAAAGCATCAATATTAATACTAAGCCCCAATCCAGCTTAGGAGGTGTATATCGATTTGAGGTCATGATCATTCTCCTTTAAAGAAAAGCGGAAGCGCCTTGCCTACGAAGGAACGCAGACTAAGAACGCCACGTCCTGTGGCAACGTCTGCATGACCCTCATCCTGCGGGCCTCAAGCACAAGACGAGCCTTCCGGAAAGGCGTCCTTTGCCTTTTTGGGAGGCTTGGCTTGTGACCTCGAGGGGGTAGGCGCTGGAGCTAGACAGTTATCTAACTTCTGAATTTATACATTCTTATCAATTAAACAAAACCATTTGCCTTTACCTTTTAAGGCATAACGGAGCACAGCGCAAGGAATAGGATATGTGCCTCACATAATTCCTCGCTACAATATTTCATTATATTTTTTATAGAGATAAATCACAACTTCTAAAAGCGAATGGTTATTATTTCAAATTTTTACTATTACTGAGAATGGCTATTTCCGTCCATATTCAGCATCCGTCTAAGGTACCCATCAATCGGGTACACCAGGCATTAAGGCCTGGCTTTAAACTCCCCGCTGAAATATCTCACTTTTATATCATCTCTCATCCATTCAAGATTATTAGGAACCTGAGGGATGCTGTAGCCAATAAAAATAGGCGTGGTAATATAGCGGGGAACAACTTTTGCGTAAATATCCCTGCCCAGCTTGTAGAAAAACAAATTATAACTATTGCTTGGAAAAGGAAAGGCATTCAGAATATAATGGGCAGCTGCCTGGATGCATTTTGCAAAGTACGGAATATCATCCTGATCGGCAAGCTTTACATTGAATTCATAAAAACCGATTCTCGGTGAAGTGGATAAATTGAACATAGTATTGCTCTCCTCATGAATAAGGAGACCTTCAAAGTCCTCTGCCTGGATTTTTTCCTTGTAATCAATATTTCTCAATCCGACAATTTGCATATGCGGATGGGCGATACTCCCACCGGATAATGGGCCGTGGTTTTTGAAAAATAAAACAGACTCATATTCTCCGCTCTCTTCCATCTGAAGCCAATGTTTTAACCCAAATGAAATCAGCCTGACCAAATGCTCCTCAGGATAAATGGACAGCTCACCGTCACATTGATCCGTTTCAATCAGCACGGTCTGATAGGAGTTTTCAAGAACAGGAAACTTATTTTTCAGCAAAATGATTGAATCCTCAACGGCGATGATATCCGTCAGCTCCTCCCTTGCACAAAAAGGGCATCTTATATCCTTATTCCGAATGCTATTAGGCTTTTGGACCCCAATTCCCGTATTAAAATGCAAATGTGTATGTGACATCTCTTTGACACCTGCTTTTCTGTAATCTCTCCTATTATATTATCATGAAAATGAAAGCGGAGTACTTGAGGCAGTTTCTTGGGTACTTTTGTCCGAAGCATCCCCGGGTTCGGACAGACTCAGGCATTTTCCTGGCCTTCCTGGCTTTCCTGTCCGAACTTGACCCTGATTCGAACAGCCTCAGGATTTTTCCTGGCTTTCCTGTCCGAACTTGACCCTGATTCGGACAGCCTCAGGATTTTTCCTGGCTTTCCTGTCCGAACTTGCCCAACAAAAAATCAGCAGGGCATGAAAGAACCCCACTGATTAATGCTTTAATGCACCGTTAATTCAGTTTCTGTGTGCTCGTGAATATCGTCGCCTTTTTCAACATGGGTCGTGATGGTGTATGTGCCCGCATCTGTAAACTGATGGTCGGCAGTGTATTTGCCCGGTTTTGTTTCAGACATGTTTACCCATTGAGGCGTTGCGCCATTAAGTGAGATTTCAAGCTTTACTTTAGCATCCGCCAGCGGTTCCCCTTCATTATCAACCATGGCAGATAAAGCTGTTTGTTCGTTTGCATGGATTTGGTCAGGTGCCTGCAGCTCAATGGATACCTCTCCGCCATGGCTGTGAGAGTGGCCTTCTTGTTCATGCCCCGTTCCTGAGTCCTCCGCTTTTGCCTCGCCAACTTGTACGGAAACCATTGGCATTGTATGCTGGCTTCTTGCCGTTACATGGGACTGAACATAGTAGAGGCCTTCTTCTGTAAATATATGATCAGCGGTATATTTCCCCTCTGAGTCGTGCTTTGCCTCTGCCATTTCACCGTTTTCTTTTTGTCCTTCCTGCCATATTTCAAATTTCACCTCATCCGCATCGGTTACGGCCTTATCGCCTTGTCTGACAGTGACCGCAAGGGTTGCCTCCTCACCAGGATCAATGGTTTCAGGCACCTGGATGACGGCTTCAATGATTTGCGGCACTTCGTCGTTTTTTGCAGGCTTTTCTTCTTCTGATTGGCTGCATCCGCCAAGAACAAGCAAGCTCGCCATTATGCTGAATAATATCTTTTTCAATTTAGTGTCCCTCTCTTTATCTATATTGTCTTTTGATATTATCAATATAAAAGCCATTTGTGATAAAACAATGAAATCTTTTCAAAAAATAAAAGACCCTTTCAGGCCTTTCGAGATTTAGTACAAAGGATTGCTTTTTATTATGTGTTTTATACTGGATGGACGCAAGATCATTCAGGACCACTTTTTTGTCCCCTTCTTTCGCGATCTCTTCTGCTGCCTCTTTTCATATTAAGGGCAGCCCCCATCTTCTAAATCAGCTTATCCGTCATATATTTAGAGAGTGGAGGGATTTATATGAACTTTAAATTAAGAGTCCATTCTATTTTCTTTTATATAAACAGCTGGCTTTTCAGTATTTGTGCAGCAGTGGCGCTCGCTGGGATTGTTGCGCTTTATCCGGCTGCCTTCTCTTCGTCACATATGAATGTGCTGCTTAAGGACATTAAAGCCGACCAGCTCTTCATTCACATTTTGAAAGCTGAGAATCATTATTTTCACAAGGAAGTTCCTGCTGAAAGCTACTCCCTATCCGGAACCCTATTTAAGCTGGCAACCAACACACAGCCGAAGGATATCAGAACGTTCCTTGGCCGGGAGCTGCCTGGTTTTTCGATCTTTGACACTGGTATTGCCGTTGCCGGAGAGGGTACCGATTTTACCAACCTGCCAGTGGAATCTGCCCCTCCCCTTGAAGTTCTTTTAAAAGAGAAAGAACTTGCTATGAATAACGGTCAAAGTGAAGATAATACGGCTCCTCCAGTTATTCCGGAAAAAAAAGGGGTCCTCATTTACCATTCCCACAGCTGGGAATCGTTCGCTCCGCTATTGAAAGATGTAAAGGATACAGATGAGGCCGTTAGTCCAAATGAGCAGGTTAATGTTATTGCTGTCGGGAAAAAGCTTAGTGAAGAGCTGGCGAGAAAAGGCATTGGTGCTGAGCATGATAAAACCAATATTGCCTCAGAACTGAAAAAGAAGGGCTGGAACTGGGAAAATTCCTATGCCATGTCCAGAGAGACTGTACAATCCGCCATGACAGAGAATAAGGATGTTAAATTCCTAATTGATATCCATAGGGATTCGCTGCCCCGAGGGAAAACAACCGCAGTAATTGGCCAGGAACCATACGCTCGACTGTTTTTTGTCGTCGGCAAAGAGCACAAAAACTATGAACAGAACTTAAAAGTGGCTACCGAGCTCCATAAAGCACTGGAAGCAAAATATAAGGGAATAAGCAGGGGAGTATTTGTTAAAGGAAAAAGTGAAGGCAACGGGATTTACAACCAGGATCTTTCCGAGCGGGCCCTTTTGCTGGAATTCGGAGGTGTGGAAAACAACCTGGATGAACTGAATAACTCTATAAAAGCATTTGCTGATGTGTTTAGTGATTATTACTGGAAGGCAGAGCCAGTCAATGCGGAAAATTAATGCCTGCCATTATTGTCTCCTGTTTACTTTTTTCAGCACATTTATTCTTTACCTTCTGTTTGGCATAAGCACCATTACGGTTGCCTGCCTGTTTTCAGGAATTATCCTCTCAATCATCAATTTAATAGAAGATGAAATGAAGGCATTCAGACAGGACCACAATGGCTGATAAAGGAAAAAATGATTATTTTCTGTTTTAATAGAAGATAATGAAACAGGAAATAGGAGTGATCAAAGTGAAATTAGCTATCATAACAGGTGCATCCAAAGGTTTAGGAGCTTCCATTGCCAAGAGAATGATAACAGAAGGAACAGGCATCATATCTTTATCAAGGACTGAAAACCCCGAGTTGGCAAAACTTTCTGCAGAGAATCAAGTATTCTTTGCCCAATATTTCTGCAATCTGTCCTCACCGGATGAGCTTGAATCTGCTTTCAGAGAACTGACAGCACTATTGCAGGAAAAACAGCCGGAAACCCTATATGTATTTAACAACGCAGGGGTCATTGATCCAATAGGTACAGCCGGGAATCTTGATCATGCGGCATTAATTCACAATGCTCACGTTAATCTGATTGCTCCTATTATGATTTCCAACATCCTGCTGCGTGAAGTTTCAAGTGAAATGACCATTGTCAACATTACTTCAGGTGCTGCTGAAAGGCCCATACAGGGGTGGAGTGCTTACTGCAGCACAAAAGCCGGAATAAATATGTTTACAGAAACAGCTGCATTGGAACTGCAGAAAGCAGGCAGCAGCCATAAGATTATTGCCTTTAGTCCCGGTGTTATGGACACCGCTATGCAGGGAACCATACGTTCTTCAGCGAAGGAAGCATTTCATGATCTTGAAAAATTCCAGGCATACAAGGAGAAAGGAATGCTAAGGGATACGGAAACTGTGGCAAATGCACTAGTCGATTTGCTTCTGCAGAAGAAAATTGAGAGCGGAAAAGTTTATTATGTAAATGACTTAATCTAAAAAGCAGCAAAAGCCGGCTAAATGAGCCGGCTTATTTATCTCCCAATATATTACTATCTACAACACCATGGTGGATACGGAGCACTTCATGATTATTATCTTTTTGTATAACAAAAAATCCGTTCGAGAAGTCGGAGGATAATTCTTTAAAAAAGATGCCCTTTATTCCATTTTCATGATCTTCTCCAACGATTAGATGATAATCGGAGCCTTTCTTGACGATCTGGGCCGGCAGCCCTTTATCCCAGTCGTCAGAGGGATCATGAACCTTTCTTGAAACTTCTACGACATGTATATCTACCCCTTCAAGCAGCTGGAATAAATCATTGATCAGCGAATGCTTTACCATCCGCTCCAGCTTGGTTTGAACAGCCTGCCCAAGGATAATCTGGGTAATATTATACTCCTGAACCACATCAGCTATCACCCTGGCGATTTTTTTGTCCTCAGCATACTTGGAGAGCATCTTCAGCCCGTATTTCTCTGCTAAACTTTCGAACAAGTATTTTGTCTGAAGCTCGTTAAAGCTAAGCTCTTCGTGCTTCCGGTTTTCTACGGAGAGAATATAGCCATCCCCCTGAAATGCTTCCTTCAGTTTTTTGCCTCTCTGGGCCAGTGCTTCCGCATGATTGGGATTGCTGACACATATTAAAATATTTTCCTTCATTTTTACACCTCTCTCACCGGATTCTATAATCAGTATAGCACGAATACCATGGAATAAACCCCGCGGCAAAAGGGCTCCATAAGAATGTGTTTAAAGCAATTGATTATTTTTTTGAAAATATGAATAAGAATTTTTCTGCCCGGACATACTAATCCTACAAGTGTAAATCCCCCTTTTTTTCCGCTTCCTGTTAAGGAAGCATTTTTTTTGATAAAAATTGACCTCTGCCTGTCTGCAGAGGTCTGTTTATTGAATTAAATTCAGGAACTGGCTAGTGCGCACTTCTTTTGGACTGGAGAATATCTGTTCAGGTTTGCCGCGTTCCACGACAATACCGCCGTCCATGAAAATGACTTCATCCGCTGCTTCCCTGGCAAATCTCATCTCATGAGTAACGGCCACCATTGTCATACCTTCAGCGGCCAGATCCTTCATCACCTTCAGCACTTCTCCAACTAGTTCAGGGTCCAGTGCCGAAGTAGGCTCATCAAATAGCATAACCTTTGGCTCCATTGCAAGAGCCCGTGCAATCCCTACCCGCTGCTGCTGGCCGCCTGAAAGCTGAAAAGGATAATAGGCAGTTTTATCCGCTAAACCAACTTTTCTTAAAAGCATTTCCCCCTTTTCCTTTGCCGTTTCCTTTGATTCGCCTTTCACTGTAACCGGCCCCTCCATGACATTTTCGAGTGCAGTCATATGAGGAAATAAGTTATAGTTCTGAAAAACCATTCCCGTAAGGCGCCTGAAGGGAGGTATTTGCCTTTTCAAGACCTGCTGAGAAAAGTCGAGGACTTGATCGCCAATGGCAAGCAGGCCTGAAGTAGGCTGCTCCAGTACATTTAAGCACCGCAGCAAGGTCGTTTTTCCGGAGCCGGATGGCCCAATCACTACAACCACTTTTCCTTTCTTCACTTCCAAATTAATTCCTTTCAGTACTTTCAGCTGATCAAATTGCTTATGCAAATCCTTAATATTAATCATTAATAGCACTGCCTCTTTTCATGAAGAAATATATCGGTCCAGACGGCGTTCAAGCCTTCCCTGCACGATTGAGAGCATAAAGCAAATCACCCAATATATGAAGGCAGCCTGCGTATATAGAAGCAAAAATTCATAATTAGTTGCGGCTATTTCCTGTGCTCTTCGGAACATCTCTGTAACCAGAATCATGGAAGCCAGAGAGGTATCTTTTACAAGACTGATGAATGAATTGGATAGCGGCGGTATCGATACTCTGGATGCCTGCGGAAGGATAATCCTCTTAAGCGTCTGCGAATAAGACATGCCTATGGAATATCCCGCTTCCCATTGTCCTTTTGGGATCGAAAGGATGGCAGCCCGGATAATTTCAGAGGCATACGCCCCTACATTCAGCGAAAATCCTATGATCGCTGAAGGGAAAGGATCTATAATGACACCAACCGTCGGAAGCCCGTAAAAAATGATGAACAGCTGCACAAGAAGCGGCGTGCCCCTTATTGCTGATACATAAATTCTGGCTATCGTCTCCAGTGCCTTATTTCCCGAAATGCGGGCAAGTGCCGTAAATATTGCCAATGCCAGCCCGCATATAAATGAAATCAGTGTTAATGGGATGGTATAAACAATGGCACCCTCCAGCAATGGCTGGAATGAATTCTTACCAATTTCTATAAGTCTTTCGATCCTTTCCGGGTTGGTAAAAATACTACTTAAGTACATCTTCGCCAAACCATTTTTCTGAAATTTTCAAGTAAGTGCCATCTTCCATCATTTCGGTCAATGCTTTATTGACTTCATCAACCAATGTATCGCTTCCCATTCTGAACATTAGGCCGCTTTGAGAAGCATCTTCGGATTCATCTGCGATTTTGACTGGAGCATCAGGCTTATGTTTTTTAAAATCCAAAAAAGACAAATTATCGTTGAGTGTAACATCTGCACGCTTTGAATTAATCAGCTCAATCGCCTGGTTAAATCCGTCTACTCCTACAATTTCTGCCCCATAAGACTTTGCCAGATCAGCATAATTGCTTGTCATGGACTGTGCGGCTTTCAAACCCTCTATGTCTTCAAAGCTTGAAACTGAATTATTGGATTCATGTGTAATCAAAACAGCTGCAGAAGAAATATAAGGATCCGAAAAATCGTATTTCTCCTGGCGATCAGGGCGAATCCCCACCTGGTTTGCGATCATATCAAATCGTTTTGAATCCAATCCGGCGAACATGGCATCCCATTGTGTTTCCAGAAATTCCGGCTTCACACCAAGCCTTTTGGCCACTTCCTTTGAGATTTCCACATCAAAACCGGTAAGCTCACCTTTATCGTCATGGAACGTGAATGGCGGATAAGTGCCTTCCGTTCCTATTAACAGCTTTCCCTCATCCTGCACTTTTGCCCATAAATCCTGCCCCTGCTCTTCTGACGCAGGCTGATCCTGATTGTCCGGGTTTGCTTTATTCGTTCCGCACCCTGAAATGATTAAAACTAAACAGATTAGAACAGCACTAAAAAAAGTATTTTTCATGTGTTTGCCTCCTGTTTGAGAAATGATTTTATTTTATCTTTTCCTAAAGTGCTTAGTTTATAGGAGGCCAAAGAAAAAAACCCTCTTTCTAAAAAGAAGGCTTTAGGATACTAAGAATAAGATGGTTTTTTCAAAGAACATTTAGAAGCTTCTTCCGCCAGTTCAGGAGCATAGTAGCTGAGCTTTTTAATTAAATAGCAGGCTTCAGGGAAATGATGTTCGAGAAATCTCAGGGTTGTTTTATTGAGAATCCTTTTGCCGGCGTATTTCTGGACTATTCCCTTAATGTATTCATTCATTTCAATCACAGCCAGCCCTACATCCCGGGCCATTTCCTGCTGGCGCGGAAACCCTGGCTGCGTAAACCGGAGATATCCTTTCATATGTCGATTCTGCACCATAAAACCCTGAAAAATCCGGGTATAAATTTCTGCCTGTTCATCTACAAATACCTCAATTGGATCGATTGAATTTCTCAGAAGAATGATGTGTCCCAGCTGATCCTCCAGCCACAAATCCAGCAAATCAAAAAGGGATTGCTGTGGCGGTGTGAGTCCTTTTGCATAATAGGACAGCAGACGCAAATATTCCTGATTTTCACTTAATGTGCCGTTAAAATAAGTTGGCGAAAGATTTAGATTGATAAAATTATTGATTCTCAGATTCTGAAGCTTTCCTTCAAATTGAAAATAGCCGTTTGCAATTGGCCATATCTCCATGGCCATGGCGATTGCCTCCTGTGAGTTCGCTTCTGCAGACGGAGATAACTGATTAAGCCTATTCCTAAGATTACGGAAGGCTTGTCTGTATTCATCCGCTCTTTTTACGTACCTGCTTTCTGTTGAAGAAAGATGGTCCCTGACAAAAATCGCATGGTCTTCAAGAATCTCCAGCCAAAAGGCATGCTCCTCCCAAGGCGTCAATCCTATTTCATTCATTAAAGATCCCCCCATCATAATCCTTTTAAATGTATATGCCTTTTAAAAAGGAAAGATGAAGGCAGGTCCGGATAAAAAAGGAGCGATTTAGAAAAAATAAGGAAGCATTTTTAAGAAAGGAGAATCATCATGACAAAAAAGTTCAATAAAGGCAGCAAAAATCAAAATTCACCAAGAGGAAATCAATCAGCCAACAGCGGAGATAACAGCAAGGGCAATAAGAGGAATAAAGATCAAAAGGATAAGACTGATTTGGATTAAGAGAAAACCGGCTTCCTTGTCGAAGCCGGTTTTCTATTCGTCATCGCCTGAAATTTTAATGGCTGGCGTGTTGTTATAAAGATAGGTTGGAGCCATGTTTTGTTTCTCATCACGATTATTCATAGCTTCTTGCAATTTTAGATTAGCATCCTCTGTTTCTGTCTTGCTGTTAATTTGGGAGTGAACAGTCTGATCCTCCAGCTTTTCATTAAGCTTGATATTGGTTTCAGCAGTTTTATCATCCATTTGCCTAATCCTCCTTTTGTTATAGTTTGTTAAAAGTGGTTAATAAATATTTACCACATCCTGTTCCCATAAAACAAAAAGCATAAACCCATGGTCTATGCTTCTAAAAGTTCTCCATAACCGAGTTTTCCGGAACTCTGAATGGATCATTTTTATCAATTCGATCATAAAACATTATTCCGTTCAGATGGTCGATTTCATGCTGCATAATGATAGCCGGGATACCCTTGAACCGGAGTGTCACTTCTTCGCCATCAAGATTATGGGCTTTTACCTTAATGCGCTCATAACGGGGCACATACCCTTTTACGTCACGGTCTACAGACAGGCAGCCCTCACCCTCCGGCAGGAAAATGACACCGACAGAGTGGCTGATGATTTTCGGATTAATTACGAAATACTCCTGAGGCTCAGCTTTTCCATTGGTAAAATAGGCGGTAAACATGCGTTTGTTAAGGCCAATTTGGTTGGCAGATAGCCCAATGCCCGGACGCAAGCCGTATTTCTTTGCAAATGCAGGATCCTGACTGTTCTTCAAATACTGCATCATCGCAATCAGCGTTCCGCGATCTTCTTCAGTTAAAGGCACTGTGACTTCTTTTGTTACCTCTCGCAGGATGGGATCCCCTTCCCGCACAATATCTTTCATAGTAATGATCGTATCAGCATTAAATTTACTCATAAATAAACAATTCATCTACCTTTACTTTTAATGTTTTAGAAATTTTAAAAGCGAGCTCCAGTGTGGGATCATATTTATTATTTTCTATGCAATTGATTGTCTGCCTGGCCACACTGCATTCTTGAGCAAGCCTTTTCTGCGTTATTCCCAGCTTTTTTCGTATTTCCTTTATTTTATTTTTCATACTATCACCTTTTGGGCCGAAACTGTTTTTATGGTAGCATTTCAGATGGCAGGATGTCCAACACTTTGGACATTAGTAGCTGCACAAAAAATTTTTCCGCGAAAAATTGAAGATAACCGCGAAATTTTGATTTTATCCGCGATTTTACTTGCTTTATCCGCGAAATTGCAAAAAAACCAGTGCAGATCTCCTCCACACTGGTTCCTTATTTGACTACGCTTCTGCTTCTACCAAAGTTTCAGCTGTTTTTTTCTTTTTCAGCAGCAGCTTGAGCTCTCTTTTATATTTTCTCTTAGTAAGGATGTAAAGAAAATCTCCCTGCTCAATTTGGGTGTTGCCTGTTGGAGTAATTAACTCATCTTTACGTATGATTGCATTGACGAGTGCGCCTTCAGGAAAAGGGATCTCCATCAGATTTTGCCCGATAATGAAGGCATCTTCTTCTATTTCGAATTCAATCATTTCAGCATCTGCTTTTCCAAGGGAAACCAATTCCAGGGAATGCATGGGAGTAGCCTTCTCTGGCCCGGTCAGACCGAGCTTTTCGGCTAACAATGTAATCGTTGATCCCTGGATAAGAGCGCTGGTCAGGACAACGAAAAAGACAACATTGAAAATTTCGTGACTTCCTTCCACACCGGATAACAGCGGGAAAGTGGCCAGAACGATTGGCACAGCTCCTTTTAATCCTGCCCAAGATAAGAAGACCAGTTCTTTCATCGAAAAACCCATCTTAATGGTGGTTAGAAACACAGCAGCAGGTCTGGCAACAAATATGAGAAGTGCTGAAAGAGCCAGGCCTTTTAGCAAAATATCAGATTGGAAAAGTTCATTCGGAAAGACCAGAAGACCTAAAATAACGAACATCGCAATTTGCATCATCCAGGCAAAACCTTCCGTAAAACGGAAAACAGAGTGGCGATAGGCAATGTCTGCGTTCCCTATCATAATACCCGCCACATATACAGCAAGAAGACCGCTGCCTCCCAGATAAGCAGTTATTCCATATGTCAGCATGGCAAATCCAGTTGCAAACACAGGATAAAGCCCGCTTGAATCCAAGTTAATTTTATTCAATGACCATATTGCGAATTTGCCAAACAAGAGACCGGCTATAGCTCCCACTCCCATTTGGATAAAGAAGGAACTAACAAGTGAGAAAATGCCGGAGCCGGGAGTCATGATCAGCTCAATCATGGCAACTGTCAGGAACACTGCCATGGGATCATTGGAGCCAGACTCGGCTTCCAGTGTTGCGGAAATCCTGGGCTTTATATTTTGCCCTTTTAATACAGCAAAAACGGCAGCTGCATCAGTCGAACCGACAATCGCACCAAAAAGCACCGCCACAGGCCAATCTACCCCGAGAATAAACTTTGCCGCCACGGCAACAAGCCCGGTGGTAATCACAACACCTAAGGTTGCCAATGATAAGGAAGGTGCAATGACTGTCCGAGCTGTTTTCCAGTTCGTCTGCAGTCCTCCTTCAAACAAAATAATGATAAAGGCCAAAACCCCAATCATCTGCGCAATTCTCGCATTATCAAAATAAATGAATTGCCCCAATCCCATCCCGACTGCGATAAAGAGAACAAGAGCAGGCACGCCAAGCCTTGCAGAAAATTTAGTTGTCATAACACCAATAATAAAAAGAATAGCAGCCAATAGGATGAGTGCATCTGTGTGCCAAATAAATTCAGCCAATACGATCACCTTCTTTATTAAGATTTAATCAAAGGATATAGGTTGTAAAAAACGTCTTTCAATAGTGAAGAATGACTTGTGTTTTGTAAGAAAAAAAGGCGGAATTGAGTTTAACCAGTGTAGTGCCTGGAGAGATGATGACAGCAGCTCATGACAACCCTTTAGTATGGTGCAGAGCTGATATTAGTATTTAAGAAAAGAAGTGAAGTGACAGTGAATCGCCGGCTTTGTTTCCAACATAAGATTATCTTTTACTGCTTACACTGTCTTTATCGATTTTTTAATGTAACATAAATACATTATAACATATATTATGTAACATCGCACTTCATATGCATGCTTTTTTAAAAAAATCGGACTTGCCATTAGGCAAATCCGCTAAATTTCTTTAGATAGATGAATCATCTCATCTTCCGTTTTATACTCCTTATATCCGTAGCGTTTGTAGAGGTTCACTGCACTATCCCAGGCCATATTTGTTTCGAGAACAACCTTTCTATAACCGGCTGCTTTGGCGCGATCCTCCAGTTGCCGTACCATCATTCCGGCAATGCCCTGACCCCGGAATTCCTTTTTTACAGACATTCGCTGCAGCCTGCATTCCCCTTTGCCTTCATTGGTAATTGCACCCGTACACACCAGTTCATTTTCAATCAAACCTGCCAGAAAAAGGGCACCTTCAGCGTTATACGTGTCTGTAAGGCAATTCAAATCAGGATTTAACGAATGGTCAATAAACCCAAAGCGTTCCTGGAATCCTTTCAGTATTAATTCTTTTGCAGCAGTCTCGTAATCCTTTGAGATCTGTACAATCTTAATATCCGATTTAATCTTTTTCAGCTCAGCCTCAGCCCTTTTTTTATCGCATAGCTCAGGCATACCGGCATTAATTGTTTTTCCATTGACAGTTGTGGTTTTCATAGATTCTCCTGTTTTTTCCTTTTATAATAAGATATTAGCAGTGAAAAGAGAATTCTTTTTAGACAGTTAATATATGCAGAGCCTCTCTCTAGAACTTCTGCTGCTCTGTATATATTCAAGTTTGCACATTCCCGCCGGACAAAAAAGCGTTATACTATATTCCGTACGCCTCAAGTCTTAGCTGAAATTAAAGCTGGGGCTCAATGTGCATGAATTGGGATTACCTTAAAATATAAATAAGAAATTTATGAAGGAAAGCAGGGGTTCATAGTGAAAAGGATTTTCGCCATTTTTATCATTTTAGTCTGTTCCTATTTGCTCTTTACTGGTGTAAACAGCTGGCTTAGTTTTGGAGAAAGCAGTACCGAAGCTTCTCTCAGCAAGAGGACAGATACTATCAGCATAGATGTATCAAGTTCCGATACAGTCATTATTCCTGAAAAGAGGAATGATGTTAGAGCAGAGCTTGACGGAAAAGGGAAAGTGACCGTAAATAAGGCGGGAAACGAAGTTCGTGTAGAATACAAAAGAAAGTGGCTGGACGGCTTTCAGTTTTTCAATAATAAAAGCAATCTGAAGATTTACATTCCTGAAGATTTCAATAAGTCCTTGTCAATTGACATTGGTTCTGGCCGTCTGAATTTTGCCGGTGAATCTGAAAGCAAGCCTTTCGGGCTTGAGAGTCTGGATGTTAATATGAGCTCCGGCAAAGTCAGCCTTGCCAACATTAAGACTGATGAATTTGAGCATGAAGGATCATCAGGGATGATGGAAGCAGATCATATCATTACCCGTACTGGAGAAATAGATATGAGTTCAGGCAAAGTGAAGATCCGCAACTACCAGGGCAAGCTTGATGCCGGGGTATCGTCTGGACAGCTGGATATAATGGTCGGCAAACTGATTGACTCTATTAAAGTGGAAGCAAGTTCAGGCTATGTCCGCCTTGATTTGCCTGATGATGCTGACTTCACCTTAAAAGGCAAAGCAAGCAGCGGCCATATCAGCAGCAATTTCGAATTGGATGATGAGAAACGCGATAAAAATGATATTTCCGGCAGGCATGGATCAGGAGAACATGACATCCGTATCTCTGTATCCAGCGGGAAAGCCGAGATTAATTAACTTCTGCATCGAAGTCCGGGAAACCGGGCTTTTTTTGATGCTGAATGAGGATTAAGGCTGGACACTATGGGGAAATAGTCTTATACCCATTATTTTGACAAGCGAAATTTTCACAAAGGAGTGTGAGTCTTGAAGAGAGCTATGTTACTGGCATCCATTCTGCTGTCAGGCTGCTCTTCACCTTCCTGGATTACCGGCCAGGAAAGTGAAACCGAATACGCAGAACAGGAAGACGGCAAAGTGTTAATTGATGCCCCTCATTATTCGCAAAAGCCCGAGCTTGAAAGAGGATGTGAAGTAACCAGTCTTGCCATGCTCCTGAATCATGCAGGAGAAGATACCGATAAAATGCAATTAGCCGAAAAAATAAACCGTGTTCCTTTCGAAAAAGATGGCTATCGGGGAAATATTCATAAAGGCATTGTTGGCAATATGCAGACATTGGATAAACCTGGACTCGGCGCCTACCATGAACCCGTTGCAGAACTGGCGGAAAGCTATTTGCCCGGAAAAATTGAAGACCTGACAGGCAGCGGGTTTGACAAAGTAATCGAGCAGCTTGATGACGGGAGACCAGTCTGGGTGATAATCACCAGCACTTACGACGTATTGCCTGATTCAGAATGGGAAACCTGGGAAACAAAAGATGGCCCGGTCAAAATAACCTACCGAATGCATGCTGTATTAGTCACAGGCTATGATGAAGATCATATCTATGCAAATGATCCGCTTAAGGAGAAAAATACCCAATACCAAAAGGACAAGTTCATTGCCGGATGGGAACAGATAGGAAGACAGGCAATCACTTATGTGGATAAATAAAAAACGCGGGTGTATGTGGATAACTTTTTGTCTCGATCATGATCACCTATGTGGATAACTCTATTGTCTCCTTGGATTATCCACTTAGTGTGGATGAATCGAACAAAAAACCCCTTTAATTGTGGATACTTCTGAAAAATTGAAAAAATCAATGAATTAGTTATGCACATTTGGAGATAGTGGGAAGCTCAAAAAGGAAAATAATCCTCAATCGGTGGATTAATTGGGGATTACAAATTCTCAACTTAAGCCGAAAGCTTCAGCCAGCAGGGTATACGAATTCAGCTTGCCTTGAAAGTCATGAATATTGGTGATGACCATAAACTCATCTGTTCCGTAGACTTCGCTGAGCAGCTGCAATTCTTCTTTTATTTTTGCTGGGGTACCAACTAACATCCGCTTTCGGTTTTCAGTAATTTTTTCTTTTTCCGCATGTGTGAGCTGGATACCTTCAGCTTCTATGCTTGGGATTAATCTCGTATCTCTCCCTTTTTCAACTGCCAAAAGCCACATATCCTGGCTCAAAGCCAGCTTCTCGGCCTCTTCCTGTGTCTCAGCGCATACAACAAAAATACACACATTAGCTTTCGGCTCAGCCAATGCTGCTGAAGGCTGGAATTGGCTGAAATATGTATCCATTGCTCTCTTTCCGTTGGCAGGAGTAATAAAGTGGCCATACGTAAAAGCAGCTCCATGTTCCGCTGCCAGTCTTGCTCCGCGATGCGTGATTCCAAGAAGCCACAATAGTGCAGGATCTTCAGCCTGTGGAAAAGCTTTTAATTGCTGATAAGGATGGCCTTCCGGAAGCTCTTTGTTCAAAAACCCCTGCAAATCCCTAAGCTGTCTCGGAAACTCATTCAGACTTTTCCTTACTCCATCTGTCAGGGCAAGCCGGGTGGTTGCGGATCCTCCGGGAGACCTCCCAATGCCCAAATCTATTCGTCCTGGAAATAGAGTTTGGAGCACATTAAAATTTTCGGCAATTTTATAAGGGCTGTATTGCGGCAGAAGGATTCCGCCTGAACCGACCTTAATTCGGCTGGTGCTTGATGCAATATGGGAGATAAGAATTTCCGGTGAGGAGCCAGCCATTCCATTAGAATTATGATGCTCAGCCACCCAAAAACGAGTGTAGCCAAGCTCTTCTGCCTCTTGGGCGAGCTTGACTGTTTTACGAAAAGTTTCAGCTGCAGTATCCCCTTTTGCCACGACAGATTGATCCAAAACACTGAGCTTCATTAGAACTCCCCCTTTTATTGAAGATGATCTTATCACAATGGATATAGCTTCCTCAAATGTCTCGACTGCTCAAGCGATTTATTAGGAAATTTACAGCCTTTCTGGTAGTATATGAATGATTTTTTTAGAGGAGGAAAAACGATGCATACATTAAAAGGCAAAACAGCTCTAATCACAGGAGCAGGCAGAGGGATCGGACGTGCAGCAGCTATCGCGCTCGCGAAAGAAGGCGTCAATATTGGTTTACTTGGCCGCACGATTGAAAATCTTGAAAAAATGGCTGATGAACTTAGCCAGTACGATGTGAATGTATCTGCTGCAGCAGCCGATGTAGCCGACCTTGAAGCCGTTACTCATGCAGTCGAGCATATTAAGTCAGATCTTGGCTCTGTGGATATCCTGATTAACAATGCCGGAATTGCCAAGTTTGGAGGGTTCCTGGAGCTATCTCCCGATGAGTGGGAAAGCATCATCCAGGTCAACTTGATGGGTGTTTATAATGTTACAAGAGCCGTTCTTCCTGAAATGATCGAACAGAAGTCCGGAGACATTATCAACATTGCATCCACAGCCGGCCAAAAAGGCGCACCTGTCACTAGTGCATACAGCGCATCAAAATTTGCCGTTTTAGGCTTAACAGAGTCCCTGATGCTTGAGGTTCGAAAGCATAATATTCGAGTTAGCGCATTGACTCCAAGCACGGTTGCCACTGACCTTGCGATTGAAACAAACCTGACAGACGGCAACCCGGAAAAGGTTATGCAGCCGGAAGACCTCGCAGAATTCATGGTAGCACAGCTGAAATTGAACCCCCGGGTGTTTGTGAAAACAGCAGGCATGTGGTCGACAAATCCATAAGATTTTGGAGAAGCCCCAATTGAGTAATGATTGGGGCTTTATGTTTCTTTTTGAAATAAACACTTTCTCCCATCAAAAAGAGACTGCCTTAAAGACAGTCTCGACTTAAATTAATTTGCACTTCTTTTAAACGGCCACCAGTTTGCCTGGCCGAAGTTCTTGACCATAACCGGAATAAATAGCGGCAGCACCACAAGTGCATAAAGCATCAACCCGACCAGAACGATGGACGCGATCTGCAATAGCGACAGCATTCCAGACGGCATCATTGCCGCGAATGTGCCACCAAGGATTACGGCAGCTGAGATAATAACAGTGCCCATCTTTTTCATGGATAACAGCATTGCATCTGCGATTGAAAGGTCACGATATTCATTAAAGCGATCCATTAAGAAAATGCTGTAGTCAACGCCAAGCGCGACAAGAATAACAAATGCAAAGAATGGAACCGCCCAGCTGATTCCCGAATATCCAAGCAGGTTTACAAAAATGGCTTCATTCATTGCCATACTAGTATAATAGGTCAAAATTAATGAACCAATTAAATAGATTGGCATTATGATAGACCTGAAAAGGAACACAAGAATAATCGAAATACCAAGCAGCATCAATACAACTGTACGGGAATAATCCTGATCTGACATTGTGCTCAAATCAGCATTCGTACTTGTAATCCCGCCTACTGCGACAACCGCATTTTCAAGCTTAGTCCCTTTTGTCGCTCTTTCCACAGCTGCTTTGATCTCATCCACCTGGTTAATGGCTTTGTTGGAATACGGATTTGCTTCAAGCACCACATCCATTGTCATAACTTTACGATCCTCTGACAAATAGACATCAAACACCTGGGCAAACTCTTCATCCTCCAGAACTTCAGGAGGCAGATAGAAACCATCCATATTTTCCGAATTCGATAAGCCTGCCAGGTAATCCTGTGCCGAACCGAGACCTTCTGATACCTGTTCCAGCCCATCTGCACTCTGGCCAAGACCATCTGTCAGCTGGCTGATTTGTCCTCCAAGATCCCCAAACCCGGCAAGAAGCTGTTCCTGGCCCCCGCTGATTCCAGTTAAACCGTTTGTCAGCTTCGGAAAATTATCGACGATTTGCCCCTGGCCGTCAGCAAGCTGATTAAGGCCTGCCTGCTGGGCTTCGATTCCGTCGATTAGCTGCTGGAGACCTGCAGAAAGATTTGATTGTTCATTTAAAATCACACCAAATCCATTATTTGCTTCTGCCATTCCACTATTTAACTGAGTTAGCCCCGAATTCAACTCCGTTAAAGCCCCTGTAAGTTCACCAAGGTTCGTTTGAATAGCCTGTTTGTAAGTTTGGTAGGTTCGATCCGTTTCTAAGTCATAATTTGCCTCAAGATGCTTATACAAGTTATCATTTGCTGCACTAATTTCACCAAGTCCTGAACCCACCTTGGCATATCCAGCTTGCAGCTGGGTTAACCCCTCTTGGGTAACCTGGTAACCATTTAATAGTTTTTGATAATTAGCTGTGAGTTTTTCCACTCCAGCCTTGGATTTTTCCAAACCATCTTTAATTTGATCTGAACCCACAGACCCCTGACGAATACCATCTTCAATTTTAGCAAGGTTTGTTTGTATCTCACCAAGGCCGGACTTGATTTCATTGGTACCGGAGATCAAATCGCTGATGCCTTTTGTGGCATTCTGCAGCTCAGGCTCTGATTTGGACAGTTCGCTGCTTGCTTCATTTAAGCCGTCTGAAATTTTGTTTAATCCTTCCTTACCTTCTCCGAGGCCTTCTTCAAGAGTCTCAGCTTGTTTGGCAACAAAGAAGTCTTCGATTGGCTCTCCAGTTGGTCTTGTGACAGATCGGACTGTATCCACCAGATCTACTTTTTCAACCTCTCGGCTGATTTTTTCAGCCAGGCCAACATATTCTGCCGAGTCCATTTCCTCATCGTTTTTCAAGACGATTTGCGTTGGCATGGATTCTCCTGGCCCAAAGCTGTCAGCAATGGCATTAAATGCCTTAATGGAATTAACATCTCCACCGATTTCCTCAAGGGAGTTGTAAGAAAGTTCTCCGTCATATGTCACCAGGAAGGGCACACATACGGCTGCTACTATAAGCAATGCCAGGAATGGACGCGCCAGTGAGAAACGGCCAACCGTACCCCATAACTTGCTTTCTCCATGCTCGGCACTCTTTTTCGAAGGCCAGAAAATTTTCTGTCCCAGCACCGCCATAAAGAAAGGCACAATGGTAAATAAAGCAATTAAGAGAATCGCTACACCAATGGCAACAGCAGCTGCTGACTGATAAAGAATAAACTGCGAGAAGCCTATTGCAGCAAATCCAATCATAACAGCCAAGCCGCTGAAAAATACTGTGCGGCCCGCATTGCGGTATGTTGCCACAATGGCGTCCGATGTGCTTTCATTATAGGAAAGTTCTTCTTTGAAACGGCTTAGCAGCAGGATACAATAATCTGTTCCAATCCCAAACAGAATCGCAACAAGGAAAATCTGGGTATAGTTCGAAATCGGGAAATCCAGCCTATCCACTAAAAATGCCACAATGGACTGTGAGGCAAGGTAGGTGAATCCCACTGTCAGCAGAGGGATAATTGGCGCAACCACTGACCGGAAAACCAGCAGCAGAACAACCAGAATAAAGACGACTGTGATTCCTTCTGTCTTTTTCAGTCCTTCCTGCGAACTGTTCATGAGGTCTTCATTGATCAGCCATTCACTCGTATAATAGTGATCTACCTTTGCATCATCAATAGCTGAATAAAGCTCTTCACTCAGCTCCGCTGGCTCACGGTCGTTCCAGCTTACATTGACAGAAGCCAGAATCGACTTGCCATCTTCTGAAACAAGCTGTTCTTTCAAGCTTTCTTCATTAAAATGGGTAAGAATTTCCGTAATTCCCATTTCTTCGCTTTTGTCTTCAAGCGTCCGGATAGCTTTCTCTGCTTCTTTGATTTCTTCTACTGTGAGCTTTTTATCATTATGAAAAACAAGTGCGACCTGGGTCTCATCCCCGCCGCCTTCCTGTTTCTGCACTTCTTGCATGATATCCCCGGCAAGTGTGGAAGAATATTCTTCAGGCACAGTAATCTGCCCTTTATCACGGACGAGTTCTGCCATGTTCGGCGCTGCCATAAACAAGCCGGAAACCACTGCGATCCAAACAACAATGACAAGCCATTTTCTTTTAATTATTGAATACACTCTTTAATCCCCCGCTTTGTTTTCTGATAAAGTGAAACTTCAATCAGTGGGGTTCTCTCCCCCACTGATTGTTAGTTGAGGCCCACAGGAAGTGGGTCACAAAGACGTTGCCACAGGACGTGGCGTTTCTTAGTCTTTGTCCCTCTTTCGGGCCTATACGGGCAGTTTGACTCCCGCTCATACTCCTTCGATTGCTCTGAGTCTATAAGCGGGAGTCTTACTGCCCGTTAGACTGCGATAGTACTTTATCCAATTTTTCAAAGGTTTCAATAAACTGCTGGATTTCGGCCTGATCAAATCTGTTTATCAGCGATTCTACAAGGTTATGAATCTTTTCTTCTGCTTTGACGTACAACTCATTCCCTTTTTCGGTAAGTGTCAGATAGACAACCCTGCGATCATTTTCATCTCGCGTTCGCTGAATCAGCCCTTTTTCCCACATGCGCGTGATCATCGCCGTAATCGCGCTCTTTTTCACGTCAAAGACTTCTGCAAGCTCTGACGAAGTACAAGATCCCACCTGATTTATGTACCTCAGTGTAAAATGCTGGTCATTGGTCAGATCGCTGCCAATCTGATTTTTCACAAGTGATGCAGCCTTTTTCTCAACGGAAAAAGAAACTGCAATATACCGGTCGACCAAATCCTTAATGTTTGGCACATTCACTTATATATTCACCTCACAGAGTAATTATTCTATCGTTTAACTGTTCAACTGTTTAACTATTAACGTAGTTAACTTTAATGGAGGGTACATGGATTGTCAATAAAAAAATCAAGGGGATATTTAGTTCCACGTTTCTCACCTGCCTTCTTTCCGCTAACTGATTGGAGAAGCCTTTTAACGGAGTCTCTTGATTCTATCCCTAAATATTCCTTTGCTTGAGCATTGGAGATTGATTGGTTAATTAGAAGAGAGTATTCCTGAAGGGATTGAATATGTGCATCATTGGAGAGATGTTTGCAAGCTGAACAGATCCATCTCCCATGCATTCTTATCATCGGAAAGGAAGAGCATTTCTGGCATTGGACCCCTTGTTTCAGCTCAGCGGGACGTATTTGATATCGCTGGAGGATCTCTGTTAAAAGGGGAGTATGACTGATTTTCAGTTTATTGATTAGCTTCTTTAACTGCCCGGTGGAATGAGCTTCAGTTTTGTATTTGTTTTTAAAGTAATTAATTTTATTGGGAATTTCTGAGGAAGGTATAACAAATTGAGGGGTGTTTTTATCGCGGGGATCGAATTTGATGACCGATCGTTCATTGCCTATAACGACCAGAGGCTCGATCGGCGGCACGGGAAATCTTTGTTCTTGTATCCAGCTTTTTAAGTGATAGGCTTGTCTTTTTACCTGTTTTACCGGGTCTGGAAATCCCTCCTCTTTATCTTCGATCGTACGAACCAGCTGGTTAAATGCAAGATTAAAATAGAGTGAACCTGAAATATTCTTAACCTCCAGGATGGAGATGAAAAATGGGGTGAGAATGAGGATATCTATTTGAAAGTAATGTTTACCAGCAGAGAGTCTTAAATCATGGAAAATGTAATAATCCTTCTCTGGAAGATAGCTTAAATGATATTCAAGAGACTTTTCACCTTTGTATCCTGCCTTTTGTTTAGCATAATCCTCTTCGATGAATCTCCTTTTTGAATGGTTATCGGGAATTCTGTTCAAAAGTGCCTCCAATTGGTGCAGCAGGAATGGCTTTGTTTTTGATTTTACAATCATATTTAGACTCCTTCTTTAAAATTCAATTAAACATTCTGCTTGCAGGAATCAGATTCCTGCCTTATGGGCGAAATTTCAATTTTATGAGCGAAATTTGAGATTTATGAGCGATTTTTTAATTTTATGAGCGAAATTTTAAATTTATCGGCGAAAAACCACGATTTATGAGCGAAACTGCAAAAAGCACCATAAACAATCCAACTGCAGATAAAGCAATAATGTTATGTAAAATTACTTTCGTTGCTTCCCCAAATATTTTTATGTAAAATTCAAAGAAGATAGTAACGAAGGGGCGATTTTGATGAAAGTATTGGCCTTGCTGGGCAGTACCAGAGAACACGGGAACTCGGAGTATTTAGCGAAAAAGATTGTAGAAGGTACTGATCACACCCTGGTAAAATTATCAGAAATGCAAATCGAACCGATTGTGGATCAGAGGCATGCGGATGGGGGCTTTACACCGGTTGATGACGACTATGAACAATTAGTGCAGCACATGCTTTCACATGATGTTTTTGTATTTGCCACCCCTTTATACTGGTATGGCATGAGCGGTCCGATGAAGGATTTCTTTGATCGCTGGTCACAGTATCTAAGGGATGAACGCTTTAACCTGAAAGAAGAGCTGGCAAAGAAGAAAGCTTACGTTGTTATTACCGGCGGCAGCAGCGCGAAAGTAAAAGGACTTCCCCTTGTTCAGCAATTTCAATATATCTTCGAGTTTGTGGGCATGGAGTTTGCTGACTATATCATTGGAAGCGGAGTAAAGCCGGGAGAAGTTAAAGAGGACACTTTTGCTTTAGCGAAGGCCGAACAGTGGAATTCATTATTTTCAAAATAAAAAGGCGGACTCATGGTTCCGCCTTTTTTTCATATCACGATTCCTGTCTTACCCTGGAATCTTTTTTCAGCTGATTTTCCCCTTCAGGGTCTAAATATAATTTCCTGCTTGGCATAGCGACATAAACACGCTCATTTTCAAGAATGTCCATGATCTCAAAATTGATTTCTTCCTTAATTTTCAGGAATTCGCCCCAATTTGTCGTTTTGGTAAAGAAATAAAGGAAAATATCGAGCCCATTTTCTTTGTAGTCGTCAAAGGTAACAAGAATGGTTTCCGGATGTATATCCGGATGATTTTTTAACAGATACTCGATCTGCCCTACCACATTCGCCATTTGATCTTTAGTTGTATCATGAGTAACGCGCAATCTGAAGCTGATTTGCCTTTTCCCCATCTTGCTCCAGTTTGTAATCGATTCATTTGCTAAAGTAGCATTAGGAACTGTAACCAGAGCCTGGGCAAATGTTCTTACCCTGGTGCTTCGAAAAGAAATATCTTCAACCGTTCCCTCCACACTTGGCGTCATAATCCAATCGCCAATCGTGAACGGCTTTTCCGTAATAATGACAAATCCGCCAAACAAATTGCCCAGTACATCCTTGGCAGCAAAGGCAATGGCGACTCCGCCTAATCCAAGCCCCGCTACAAAGCCATTCACATCATAATCAAACTCCTGGGCAACCACGCTGATACTGATTGCCACAATAACAACTCTTAAGGCCTTTGAGATAAACGGAATGAGAATATCATCAATTTCCAGATTGTACTTAACCTTTAGACTGGTAAAAAGGGCAGATGATGCAGCTGCCATATTGTACAAGCCCCAGGTAATCATGATGATAACTGACGCTCTAATAATATCTAAAAATAAGGAATTATGCTGGTTTAAGTAAGGAAAATAACCGACAGAAACATAGATTCCTATAATGATAAATAACCACTGAATCGGCTTTTGAAATGAAACAAATATATGAGAGAAAAAGTCATTTGGCGCTTTTCGGCTAAGCCTTAATAATAGTGTAAATACATATTTGGTGAAAAGCTTCCGGAAAATGAGAAACAGCAGGAAAATCCCAATTGATATTCCCAGATCCACCAATATATCTTCTTTCATGTAAGTATCCCAGAACATATGAATAACCTCCTTGATGCTATTTGTTATCATAACATAATTCTATAAGACAGGTTATCATACGAATTTCCCTAAAAAACGTATTGGAAAATCCTTTCTTCATCCGAAGAGCTTGCCCAGTTCAATACCCAGCAAAGCCAGGAGTATTCCGCCGCCATAGCTCAATACATTATAAAGAATGAGCTCTTTTTTCCTTTTATCCATATGGAGCTGTATTGCTTCCAGCTTAAATGTAGAAAAAGTAGTGAAAGCTCCCATAAAACCAGTGCCGAGCAGCATAAAAAGACTGCCTTCTATTCCTGAGCCCACCATGATTCCAAGAAGAAGGGAACCAATTAAGTTAATAACAAGCGTAGCTGCAGGGAACCTCGACACAATCCTTTTATTTATAACCTGACTGACCCACAGCCGACATATCGCTCCAAAGAAACCGCCCATCCCCACCATCAGAAAATGAAACATACTCATTCTGCTTCTTCGCCTTTCGTGACTCGGAATCCTAGTCGGCTCATCCATAATCCGCCGAATACACTCGCTGTAACATACAATACTGCCAGAGCTGTCTTTCCATCGAGAAAGAGTGTTACCGTTTCAACACTTAAGGTTGAAAAAGTCGTAAAGGAGCCAACAAAACCAGTTCCCAGAGCTGTTTTTAAATGGACTGGCAAGGAAAAACGCACAAGCATCCCCGTCATAAGCCAAGCGAGAAGAAAACTTCCCAGCAGATTAACCGTCAAAGTAGCAAATGGAAAAACCGCACTCTCATGAAAGAGGAAAATACCAATGGAGTACCTCAAAGAGGCTCCAAGAAATCCTGCAGCCCCAACTAATAAATAAACCACCCCTATCCCTCCCTTTTTTCTTAGTTTGTCCAATATAAAAAGACTCCTGCCAGCTACCTCACAACTGACAGGAGTCATTAGCCTAAAGGCGGTTAAAGGTGAACTCCATCACCTATTACTTTTTATCTTCATTAACACTATAAAACATATGAACAGGGATTAAAAGACCTTTAAAAAATCTTCTTTAACAACATCATCACTATCAAGGCGAAAATCCTGGTCTCGTCATCCACCTCATATTGGTTTCGGTCACTTTATATGTCCTCCTGTTAAATTTCTTGGAGCAAAAGGTGCGAGGCATCTATTTTTTATTGAATTACTATTCTTGCAGAACAAATACTCAGCACATTTTATTTAAGTAATATTGCCTCATCCCCAACTCTTATCTCACCACATCGTTCAACTTTTGCCCAAACCCCAAACATTGCAGCATGGTGAGTTGCCAAGGTTTTCAATATACGAGCATCCTGCTTTAGTTCCTCTTGAGGATTGTTTACCATAATACACCTTTGAAGCGGGGCAACAATTTTCAGGGTAACACTTTCTCCTACTTGAATTAGCTGATCCACCCATTCATCCTCAAGATACCCTGTTGCTTCTGTTTCGATTACTAGGTTTGCCCGAAATCGACGAGAGTCTGCTATTTCCCCTAAATCCTTACTTAACATTTTTAACGCAGAGGTTGTGATGATACTTATGGGCCCTTCATCAAAATGTGATATTGACTCTTCCTTTGCCAATGTTACTGGAAACCCTAACAGCTCACTTAGTGCCTTGTTTACCCTTTCCTGATCACCTCGATATTCTGTTCCATCGGGCATAGTGATAAGGGGGGTGTCCCGCTCATATTTTGCTTTAAAGTTAAACAAGCCTTCCATCTGCTGAAAGCGCCGTGTAGTCTTTCCACTGCCAAATTTTCCATCCTCATTTTTAATTGCCCATAAACGGTCTCCGAGTATACCTCGACTATCAACTGGGGCAGAGGATAAAGACTCCCCCAAAACTGATTTCACTGGAAACCTATTGATTTCTTGGACTCTTCCAATACGTTCATTCTTTTGATTCAAAGTTTCTCCCCCCGTATTTGGCCTAAACCTGCAGTTCGTAAGATTAACTCTCCTTCATTTTACTTCGTATCCCTTTAAACTTGATCAATAGCAAGTTCGACAAAAAAGAGCGTTAACCCTTTTTGGATCAACGCAACCGTAACTTATTTATATTTATTAAAAAGTGAGATAAGAAGGCAAGACCAATCTTATTGAAGAAAAACACCGTTAGGTAAGTAAGGAAAAAACAGTATCAGGTAATTGCTGCGGGGTTAAAAAGCGTGTTGAAATATTTATACAGCCACAACAGCCAGTGATTTTGTCTGCGGAATATTACTGTGGGCTTTAAGAATGTAACTTCAAATTTTTACGATTGGAAGAGGACACCATATTGCAATGTCCCCAATAATTAAAGTGACTTCTCGAAATGCATTAGCACTTCTCTTTGTTTCGAAAGATAGAGTTACACTTAACTTTATTCAATGCTTTTAAAGCATAACATTGTCAAAAACTCTTTAAAGAATCATATAGTTTAAGTTACAACAAATAAAAAACCACCAAATATGTATTTGGTGGAGACGGAGGGAGTCGAACCCTCGTCCAGAAATATCGGCACTTAAGCTTCTACGAGTGTAGTCGATATATTCGCGATTCGCTGATCCTTATGCCTATCGACGGGCGTCCGGCCAGCTAGCCTGGTTGTTCTCTTCCTTCATCCTCAGGCGGTGGAATCCGGCGTAGCCCACTAAGAGTGAGTCCGCTACCCTACCACATGGGCGATGGAGGGGCGAACCGCTAAAGGCCTATTAGGCAGCTAAAGCGAAGTTGTTTTGAGTTTTGCCAGTTATTGGCTTTGACGTTTTAACGAGGCCGATCCCCTCGACTCGCAACCTAAGCTCGAACTATCCCTGTCGAATCCGTAGCGTCCCCATTATAATAGGTCTGCGTCGAATCTTATTCAGCACGCTGACGTTCGGATAAGCTCGAAATAGATGAGCTAAAGATTGTGTCACTCGCTGTGACAATTACTATTATAGCACACTGAGCTAATTTTTCAATTGTAAGGTTCTGGATTTACATTTTCTGCCTTTCGCGGAAAGCACGCTCTACTTCACGCTTGGCTTCTTTCTTCTTCAGATCCTCACGCTTGTCATATTTCTTTTTACCCCTTGCCAGGCCAATTAAAACTTTTGCATAGCCATTCTTAAGGTACATTTTTAATGGGACGATCGAATAGCCGACTTCCTTTGACTCGCCAATCAGCTTGCTGATTTCTTTTCTATGCAAAAGAAGCTTTCTTGTCCTTAGCGGATCGTGATTGTAGCGGTTTCCTTGCTCATAAGGACTGACATGCATGCCGAAAAGATAGATTTCATTGTTTTGAATTCTGGCATATGAGTCCTTCAGATTCACCTTGCCCGCACGGATCGATTTAATTTCCGTCCCCTGCAGAACAATGCCCGCTTCGTATGTTTCTTCTATAGCATAATCATGATAGGCCTTTTTATTTTGCGCAACCATTTTGCCAGTTCCTTTTGGCATGTTGAATCCCCCTTTGCTCCTCTTTCCTGAAAACAGGAAATGCAGCATCCGTTCTATAGCGGTCTCTCTATTATAGCAAAATTGCGTGCCCCTCTCAACGAGTAGCCCTGCTGTGAAGGGAAAGAGAGAGCCTTTTAGGCCCTCCCAATTTTCTTTACCTCTTCTTTTTCTTACGCTTTGCTTTTGGCGCATTTTCGTAATGCTTTTTCTCTTTTTTCTTTCTCTGGCCGCCTGAACTGTTTCCTTTTCCCTGTTCAGTCTTACTTCTGCGCGGCTTTTTCTCGGTGCTGCCTGTCTTGAACACCTTTGGAGCTTCACGTGGTTCCCGTCTGCGGGTTCCCTTCATGCCGACGATTTCAAAATCAATCGAACGTTCGTCTTTATTTACATTGACGACACGAACAGTGATCTCGTCGCCTATGCGGAACACATTGCCAGTACGCTCCCCAATCATCGCCATCTGGCGCTCGTCATAGCGGTAATAATCATCCGTCATATAGCTGACATGAATAAGGCCTTCAATCGTGTTTGGAAGCTCGACAAACATTCCAAAATTCGTAACAGAACTGATGATTCCATCATATTCTTCGCCAATTTTATCAGCCATATATTCCGCTTTCTTAAGCTCATCTGTTTCGCGTTCCGCTTCCACTGCACGGCGCTCCATATTGGAAGAATGCTCAGCAATATCCGGGAGCTGTACATTCCACTTTTCCCTTGTCGCCTGATCCAGCTTGCCTTCAATTAAATAGGTGCGGATTAGTCTGTGGACAATTAAGTCCGGGTAACGGCGAATCGGTGATGTGAAGTGTGTGTAAAACTCTGTTGATAACCCGAAATGGCCTAGGCTCTCTTCATAATATTTCGCCTGCTGCATGGAGCGGAGCATCACTGTGGATACAACCATTTCTTCCGGCTTTCCCTGAACCTCTTCAATGATTTCCTGAAGGGCACGCGGGTGAACGGAATTGGCTGTTCCTTTTACAATATAGCCAAAGTTCGTGATAAACTCGAAAAATCTTCTCAGCTTATCTTCCTTCGGGTCTTCATGGATACGGTAAATGAAAGGTACATCCATCCAATGGAAGTGCTCAGCAACAGTTTCATTGGCTGCGAGCATGAACTCTTCAATCAGGCGCTCCGCAATCGAGCGTTCACGCAATGCCACTTCTGTCGGATTGCCCTCTTCATCCACAATGACTTTTGCCTCTTTAAAATCAAAGTCGATGGCTCCGCGATGCATTCTCTTTTTACGTAAAATCAGAGAAAGCTCCTTCATCAACTCGAACATCGGCACAAGCGGTTGGTACCTGTTGATAAGTTCTTCGTCCTGCTCTTCTAAAATCTTATTCACATCTGAATAAGTCATCCGTTCCGTTGTTTTAATCACACTCTGGAAAATCTCGTGATTCACGACTTCCCCATCCGGTGTGATTTCCATCTCACAAGAAAGAGTAAGACGGTCCACTTTCGGATTCAATGAGCAGATGCCGTTTGATAAGCGATGCGGTATCATCGGGATTACCCGGTCCACTAAATACACGGAGGTTGCCCGCTCTTCCGCCTCCCGGTCGATTGGTGAGTCTTCGCGCACATAATAAGTAACATCCGCAATATGGACACCCAGTCTGTAATGGCCGTTTTCAAGCTTTTGGACCATTACCGCGTCATCAAGGTCTTTCGCATCAGCACCGTCAATGGTAACGATGACTTCGTTTCTAAGATCCCGGCGGTTTTCCAGTTCGCTTGGATCAATCGTATCCGGCGTTTCCTCGGCATGCTTAAGCACCTCATCCGGAAACTCCAGCGGAAGGCCATGCTTGTGAATAACAGATAGAATATCCACACCCGGGTCGTTTTTATGCCCAAGTATGTCGATAACTTCTCCTTCTGCACTCTTTCTGCCTTCTGGATAAGTGGTCAGTTTTACAACGACCTTGTGCCCTTCAACAGCACCTTTTGATGCTGATTTGGGGATAAAAATATCACTGGCAAACTTTTTATCATCCGGGATAACAAATCCAAAATGCTTGCTTTCCGTATAGGTTCCGACAATTTGTGTCACACCGCGTTCTAAGATGCGGACAATCGTACCTTCCCGCCTCTGTCCTGAACTCTCAGTCGTCACACGCGCAAGAACGATATCGCCATTTAAGGCATTATTTGTTTCATTGGGCGGGATAAAAATATCATCCATTCCCTGCTCTTCCGGAATGACAAAGGCAAATCCCTTTGCGTGGCCGGAAAGCTTGCCGCGGATCAAATTCATTTTTTCCGGCAAGCCGTAGCGATTGCTTCTCGTCCTGACGACAAGCCCTTTTTCCTCCATGACAACAAGTGCCTTGACGAAATCTTTGAAGCCAGTGGAATCCTCTATTCCAAACGCAGCTTCAAGCTCCTGAACCGTCAATGGCTTATACGCTTCATCTTTCATATAATGAAGCAGCTTCTCGATCAGCTGTTGTATATTATTTTCCATATCTTTATCCCTCCTTGGGGAGTTTTTCTTCTGGTATTATTCTTCCCAATCAAGCTTTTCTAAAAACCCATACACATCTTCATGCAGCTGGTCACGCTCTTTATCGAGAGTAATCACGTGCCCGGATTCTTCGTACCACTTCAGCTGCTTTAAGTCATTCTCCACTTCATTAAAAATGATATTAGCACTGTCCGTGTTGATCATATGGTCATGTCGTGCCTGTACAACAAATGTTGGGGAGTAAATCATATCCACATGATTGCGCACATCCGCGATCAGCTCCTGGAGTGCCTTTAATGTATTCATCGGTGTCTTTTGGAACTCTTCCATTTCCTGTTCAATTTGTTCTTCCGGCTTTCCTTCAAGTCTCTTATATTCTCTTGCGTAGCTCAGAATTCCTTCATACATGACTTTTTCGCTTTTTATGTACATAGGTGCGCACATCGGAACAATACCCTTTACAGGTACAGTGTAACCCAATTTAAGGGAAAATACGCCGCCAAGGGAAAGTCCGGCCACTGCAATTTCTTTATGTCCCTTGTTTTTTAGAAATTCGTACCCTTCCATCACATCTTTCCACCAGTCTTCCGGGCCTGTATGAACAAGCTCTTCTGGCGGAACTCCATGTCCCTTATACTGCGGGGCATGGCAGGTGTATCCCTTTGTTTCAAGAAATCTTGCCATCATTCTTACATCTGCTGTATTTCCAGTGAAACCATGCAGCAGCAGGACTGCTCTTTTTCCATTTCCAAATGTAAATGGTTTTGGCGCAACAACTCTCATGGATAAAACTCCTTTTACCTTTATAATTCCTATAATTTTATTAATCAAACGTTTGATTGAATCTGCATTCCTTATTTTTAGCAAACAGCGGGGCAACATGCCAATAAAAAGCTTTCTTACGTAAAAAATGTGGACATTAGCCAACCATATGCAGGTGTAGAGAGGCAAAAATAAAAGCCTGACCTTCTGAAGGCCAGGCGCTGCATTCATTTATATAGCGAAATAAGAAACCAAAACAGTAAGGATAAAGAATAAAACAGAAAGAACGATTGTGATGCGGTGAAGAACCAGATCAATCCCGCGTGCTTTTTGCTTTCCAAAAAGCTGCTCAGCTCCCCCTGAAATGGCACCGGAAAGACCTGCGCTTTTACCAGACTGAAGGAGTACAACTACAATAAGGCCAATCGAAACTATGACTAAAAGGGTAATCAATAATGTATGCATGAAGCCACCTCCTGAAAACGTACAATCACATTATTCTTAATTTATCACATTTTTATTGTATAAACAATAAGATTTTGGCAGGACCTGTTAGTTGGAAGGACTTTTATATCAGTTGAGAGAATTTATATTGTGAAAGGAATGATGCCTGTGATATTAAAAGAACGAAAGGCTCCTGATTTTATAAGAAGTATGGAGGTACTGTTGAGGAGGCTGCCAGGAACACATTCAAAAAGAGCATTGATTGAAAATGATCTGGTCAAGCGGAGGGCTGGTTTTCGCGGAGAAGAAGCCGTGGATTATTTCTTAAAAGATTTAGCTGGGTTCTTGATACTTAAGGATATACGGCTTTCCAATGGAAACGGCGACTTCTATCAAATCGATGTGCTGCTCCTATGTTCAAACTTCCTTCTTATCCTCGAAATTAAGAACATCTCCGGCACTATTTATTTTGACCCCACATTTAACCAGCTGATTCAGAGCAAGCAAGAGAATGAAAGAGGGTTTCTTGATCCTTTGATACAAGCCGAAAGACAGCAAAAGGAACTTGCAAAATGGCTAGCTGATAGAAAGATTCGCACACCCATTGAGTACCTTGTTGTAATCAGCAATCCTTCCACTGTTATCAAGACTTCCTCTTATCATAAATTGGCCTTAGAAAAAGTGCTGCATGCGGGCCATTTGAGAGAAAGGATAGATAAACTAAAGGAGAAATATCCGGTAGAGAAATTAACAGTTAAAGAAATCAGAAAAATAAGCAGAGCTGTTTTAAAACAACATACTCCTGCCAATTACAATGTCCTAAAATACTATGATATTGATATAAAAGATATTATTACCGGCATTCAATGTCCTGCCTGTAGCAGGTTCTCTATGAAACGAGTAAGAGGCAGCTGGAAATGCAGTGCCTGCCATACAGCTGATAAGGCAGCACATGTAAGAGCCCTCCAAGATTACCTCATGCTGATTGATTCCTCTATTACAAACCATCAATTTCGAAAATTCACCCATGTATCTTCCTCAAATATTGCAAAAAAGCTGCTGACTGGTATGGATCTTCCCTATTCCGGAGAGAAAAAGAGCAGAATCTATCAAATACCGAAAGATTTTTTTGAGTGAGAATGTTCTTGCCTGAATTTATCGGCCAAATATGAAGGTTTATCGGCCAAATCAGGATGTTTATCGGCCAAACTGGCCAGTTTAACGGCCGAGCAACAATTTACGGAATGAACTCCAAAAAAACAGCCGCCCCCAAAGGAACGGCTGCACAAGCAAGATTACTTGCTCAAGTTATAGAAAGATTTTAAGCCATCGTATACAGCTAAATCGCCAAGCTCGTCTTCGATGCGAAGAAGCTGGTTGTATTTAGCAATACGGTCTGTACGTGACATTGAACCAGTTTTGATCTGGCCAGCGTTTGTTGCAACAGCGATGTCAGCGATTGTAGCATCTTCTGTTTCACCGGAACGGTGAGATACAACTGCTGTGTAGCCGGCGCGCTTCGCCATTTCGATTGCTTCGAAGGTTTCCGTTAATGTACCGATTTGGTTTACTTTGATTAGAATTGAATTGCCTACGCCCTGCTCAATGCCTTGAGCAAGCTTCTTCGTGTTTGTAACGAATAAGTCGTCACCAACAAGCTGAACTTTTCCGCCGATACGGTCAGTTAATAGCTTGTGGCCTTCCCAGTCGTTTTCGTCAAGACCATCTTCAATTGAGATGATTGGGAACTCGTTTACAAGCTCTTCGTAGAAGTTAACCATATCTTCTGAAGTTAAGCCAGTGCGGCCTTCGCCTGCAAGATCGTATTTGCCAGTTTCTTTGTTGTAGAACTCAGAGGAAGCAACATCCATAGCAAGGTAAATGTCTTTGCCTGCTTCGTAGCCAGCATTAGTGATTGCTTCAATGATTACTTCAAGAGCTTCACGGTTAGAGCCAAGGTTTGGAGCGAATCCGCCTTCGTCACCTACAGCAGTGTTCAAGCCTTTGCCAGATAGAACTTTCTTTAATGAATGGAATACTTCAGCACCCATGCGGATTGCTTCCTTGAAAGTAGGAGCTCCTACAGGCATGATCATGAATTCCTGGAAGTCTACATTGTTGTCAGCGTGAGATCCTCCGTTGATGATGTTCATCATTGGTGTTGGAAGCTGCTTCGCGTTGAAGCCTCCAAGGTAACGGTATAAAGGGAGACCTACAGACTCAGCAGCTGCATGTGCACAAGCCATGGATACGCCAAGGATTGCGTTCGCACCAAGCTTGCCTTTGTTTTCAGTTCCATCTAACGCGATCATTGTGCGGTCGATGCCAACCTGGTCTGTTACATCCAAGCCGATAACAGCGTCAGCAATCAGATTGTTCACGTTGTCTACTGCTTTTTGAACACCTTTTCCAAGGTAGCGCGACTTGTCGCCGTCACGAAGTTCTACTGCTTCGTGCTCACCAGTGGATGCTCCGGAAGGAACGATGGCACGGCCAAAAAATCCTGATTCTGTTAAAACTTCAACTTCAACTGTTGGGTTACCGCGGGAATCTAATACTTCACGAGCATATACTTGTTCGATAAATGGCATAGTAATTCTCTCCTTTTTTATAAAAGATCTTTTCAGTAAAGTTATTTTTTCAATAAAGAGGTTCCTGTCATTTCAGCAGGTTTTTCCAGTCCAAGCAGGTCTAAGACAGTTGGAGCAAGGTCTCCTAAAATTCCGTCTGTGCGGAGCTCTGCACCATCCTCAGTAACGATGACTGGAACTGGGTTTGTCGTGTGGGCAGTCATTGGGCTGCCTTCCAAAGTAACAACTTCATCGGCATTGCCATGGTCAGCTGTGATGATCGCTTTTCCGCCTTTAGAAATAATCAGATCAACAATTTTGCCAAGGCATTCGTCAACCGTTTCAACCGCCTTGATCGTTGGCTCAAGCATGCCTGAGTGCCCCACCATGTCCGGGTTGGCAAAGTTCAGGAGGATCGCATCGAAATTGTCAGCCTCTATTTCCTTCAGCAACGCGTCCGTCACTTCATAAGCACTCATTTCAGGCTTAAGGTCATAGGTAGCTACTTTAGGTGAGTCGATCAGGATCCGCTCTTCGCCAGGGAACTTCTCTTCACGCCCGCCGCTCATAAAGAACGTCACATGAGGATACTTTTCTGTTTCCGCAATGCGGAGCTGTGTTTTTCCGTTTTGGGCTAAAACCTCACCCAGGGTGTTATCAAGGTTAGTCGGTTTGAACGCCACATACCCGTCAACCGTTTCACTGAAGTGGGTCAAACAAACAAAGAACAAGTTTTCAGGATGTCCTGGCCCTCTATCAAAGGAACGGAAGTCTTTATTTGTAAAAGTGTTCGAGATTTGAATTGCCCGGTCCGGACGGAAGTTATAGAAAATAACTGCATCATTGTTCTTAATCGTTGCAACCGGTTTACCATCTTCTGCAGTAATGACAGATGGAATGACGAACTCATCAAAGATACCATTTTTATAGTTATCTTCAACTAAATCCAAGGGATCGCTGTATGAAGGGCCATCACCATACACCATGGAACGGTAAGACTTTTCAACACGCTCCCAGCGTTTGTCGCGGTCCATGGAATAATAGCGTCCGGAAATCGTCGCAAATTCGCCGACTCCGTACTCCTCCATTTTTTCCTGCGCTTCTTTAATGTAGCCTGCTGCTGTTTGCGGGCCAACATCACGTCCATCCAGGAATCCATGAACATAGACATTCTTCACACCTTCTTCAGCGGCCATACGAAGCAGTGCGAATAAGTGCTGAATATGGCTGTGAACGCCTCCATCTGAAAGAAGTCCCATCAAATGAAGATCCGTGCCATTCTTTTTAACATGGTCAATCGCAGAACGGAACGTTTCGTTTTTCTCAAACTGTCCTTCACGAATGGCCACGTTCACTCTTGTTAAACTCTGATATACAATCCGGCCTGCACCGATGTTTAAGTGGCCTACTTCAGAGTTTCCCATTTGCCCTTCCGGAAGACCTACTGCTTCGCCGCTGGCTGTGAGCGTTGCGTTAGGGTAGGTATTCCAGTAGCGTTCGAAGTTTGGCTTCTTTGCCTGGGCAACGGCATTTCCCATCCGCTCGCCGCGCAATGCGAAACCATCTAAGATGATTAATGCAACTGGAGATTTACTCATTCTTGCCTGCCTCCAATAATTGAAGGAATGATTGCGGCTCAAGGCTTGCGCCGCCTACAAGAGCTCCATCAATATCAGGCTGGCTCATATATTCTTTAATATTTGCAGGCTTTACGCTGCCGCCGTACTGGATGCGGACTGCATCTGCTGCAACTTGCGAAAATTGCTTCGCAACAACAGATCGGATATGTGCACATACTTCATTCGCATCTGCAGATGTGGAAGATTTGCCTGTTCCGATTGCCCAGATTGGCTCATATGCAATAACAGTCTGTTTTACCTGATCTTCTGTTAAGCCATTAAGAGCTTTTTCCACCTGCGAGCCTACAAGATCCATCGTTTCACCGCTTTCACGCTGTTCAAGCGATTCACCGACACAAACGATAGGAGTTAAATTGTATTTAAAAGCAGCCAAAGTTTTTTTGTTAACCGCCTCGTCTGTTTCATTAAACATTTCCCGGCGTTCGGAATGACCAAGGATTACATATTTTACCCCAAGGTCTTCAAGTGCTACAGGGCTGACTTCGCCTGTAAAAGCACCGCTTTCTTCGAAGTGCATGTTTTGCGCGCCGATTTCAACATCTGAACCCTTTGAGCTTTCAACAAGTCGCTCCAGGAATAGTGCAGGTGCACATACAACTGTTTCTACCTGCTCTTTTCCAGGCACTAAGCCATTGATTTCTTCAAGAAAGACTTTCGCTTCCGGAAGTGTTTTATGCATTTTCCAGTTTCCTGCGATAATTGGTTTACGCATGTTGCACGTCCTTTCATGCATTTTATTATGGTCAATAGGCAGGGCAAAAACTGCCCCTATCATAAATTATTTATCGTTTAAAGCAACTACGCCAGGCAGAGCCTTTCCTTCCATAAACTCAAGGGAAGCGCCGCCGCCTGTTGAGATATGGCTCATGCGGTCAGCAAGATGGAATTTCTCAACTGCTGCTGCAGAATCGCCGCCGCCGATGACTGAATATGTATCATTCGCTTCTGCTAAAGTCTCAGCCACAGCTCTTGTTCCGCCTGCAAATTTCTTCAATTCAAAAACACCCATCGGCCCATTCCAGATTACCAGCTTGGAATTCTGGATTACATCGCTATAGATTTCACGAGTTTTAGGTCCGATATCAAGTGCTTCCCAATCAGAAGGAATTTGTTCAATTGCTACTGTTTTAATATTGGCTTCCTCGGAAAAATCGTCTGCTACCACGACATCAACAGGCATATAGAAGTTCACGCCTTTTTCTTTCGCTTTTTCCATAAACGATTTTGCAAGGTCAATTTTATCTTCTTCTAAAAGTGACTTTCCTACTTCATGGCCGTTAGCTTTTACAAACGTATAGGCAAGTCCGCCGCCAATGATCAGGTTGTCTACCTTTTCAAGAAGGTTTTCTATTACACCGATCTTATCTTTAACCTTTGCACCGCCGATAATGGCTGTAAATGGACGCTCAGGATTTGAAAGAGCTTTTCCAAGTACATCAAGTTCTTTTTCCATTAATAGTCCTGATACTGCAGGAAGGTGCTGCGCAATTCCTTCCGTTGAAGCATGTGCACGGTGTGCTGCTCCAAAGGCATCGTTCACATACACATCAGCAAGCTCAGCAAATGCCTTAGCAAGTTCAGAATCATTCTTTTCCTCGCCAGGATAGAAACGCACGTTTTCAAGAAGAAGAACATCTCCTTCACCTAACGTGGCAACCATTGCTTTTACAGAATCTCCATATGCTTCATCGGCCTTCTTCACTTCTTTGCCAAGAAGCTCGGACAAACGCTTTGCTACTGGTGTTAAACGCAAGTCTTCAACAACAGAACCCTTCGGACGGCCCAAATGGCTTGCTAAGATCACTTTAGCACCCTGGTTAGTCAAATACTCAATCGTTGGAAGAGCTGCTTTGATGCGAGTTTCATCTGTTACCTGTCCATCCTTCATCGGCACGTTGAAATCAACCCGGCAGAAAACACGCTTACCTTTTAACTCAACATCTTTTACGCTTTTTTTGTTCATAGCAAAAGGACCTCCTTACCAGGAAAAGCGGAAGCCCCTTGCCCAAGAGGTAAGCAGACTAAAAACGCCACGTCCTGTGGCAACGTCTGTATAAACCGCATCCCTGCGGTCCTCAAGCATAAGACGAGCGCTGGCAGAAGGCGTTCTTTGCCTTCAGAAGCGATTGGCCTATGACTCGAGCCCCTAGGCGCTGGAGCTAGACACCATCCCAGTTAAATATTTTTACTTTTTGCTTTAAAACAAAAGGGAGAGGGATTGTTTCCCTGCTCCCCTTTTACCCTTATCCATTATAGACGTTAGCGATTTTAATATCCAACAAGATGAGGTATTTTTTTAGAGAAAAATTTCACCTTGAGAATGCTTCGCAAAACGAATATTTTTCTGGAAAAGATTTATCTATTAAAGCCCTTTTTGAGCGATGTAGTCAACAAGGTCAACTACACGGTTAGAGTAACCAGACTCGTTGTCATACCAAGAGATGACTTTCACCATGCTGCCTTCCATAACCATTGTAGAAAGGGCATCAATTGTAGAAGAAGCCGGGTTTCCGTTGTAGTCGCCAGATACTAATGGCTCTTCGCTGTATGCAAGGATGCCTTTTAGTTCGCCTTCAGCAGCTGCTCTAAGAGCGCTGTTTACTTCTTCTGCTGTTACATCTTTGTCAAGCTCAGCAACAAGGTCAACTAGAGAAACGTTTGGAGTTGGAACACGCATAGCTCCACCGTTCAATTTGCCTTTTAGTTCAGGCAATACTAGAGATACTGCTTTTGCAGCACCCGTAGTTGTTGGGATGATGTTTTCTGCTGCTGCACGGGCACGGCGATAGTCTTTGTGCGGCAAGTCAAGGATCTGCTGGTCATTTGTGTATGAGTGAACAGTCGTCATCATACCGCGCTTGATTCCGAAGCTGTCGTTCAATACTTTTGCAAATGGAGCCAAGCAGTTTGTTGTACAAGATGCGTTTGAGATTACATGGTGGTTTGCAGGGTCATATTTATCATGGTTAACACCCATAACCACTGTGATATCTTCGTCAGTTGCAGGAGCTGAGATGATTACTTTCTTCGCGCCAGCTTCAAGGTGTTTCGCAGCGTCAGCACGCTTTGTGAAACGGCCAGTAGATTCTACTACTACTTCTACGCCAAGATCTCCCCATCCTAATTGAGCAGGATCGCGCTCAGCAAGCACTTTTACTTTATGGCCGCCAACAACAAGGTAATCGCCGTCAACTGTTACTTCTTCATTTAATGTTCCGTGTACGGAATCATATTTTAAAAGGTGTGCAAGCATGTTTGCATCTGTAAGGTCATTTACTGCTACAACCTCTACATTAGGGTTATTAAGAGCTGCACGGAAAACAACACGCCCGATTCTTCCAAATCCGTTAATACCAACTTTAACTGCCATGAATATTTCCTCCTTAGAAAGGTAGATTTTATATTTGAAAAGGGATTACCCTTTTAACAACTGTTTTGCTGCACCTTCATCTGTCACTAAAATGGTAGAGGATGGTGCCCGTTTCATGTATGCCGCGATGGCTTTTGCCTTTGAGGAACCGCCTGCCACTGCAATGACATGTTCAATATGGGATAGGTCATCCAGCTGAAGGCCGATGGTCTGAACCTTATGTACAACCTCGCCGCCTTCATTGAAGTAATAGCCAAAAGATTCGCCTACTGCCTTGGCATGCTTGATTTTCTCAAGATCTTCTTCACTGGTTTTGCGGCGTTCCGCCATTGTAATAGCGTCCCCAATCCCGTGTAAAACCATGCTTGCAGATTTGATCTGGGTGATTACTTCTTTAATATTGGGTTCTTTAATGATGCTTTCATACATCTCCCTGCTCACCTGGTCCGGTACATAAAGAACGCGGTGCCTGGAATCTGTATGATCAGCCATTTTTGCACAAATGGTGTTAGCCTGGTTTTTAACATCCTCGCCAATTCCGCCCCGTGCCGGCACAAACAGCCAATCCCGTTCAGCAAGATCGGGAGTAAGCATCTCCGCTACGGCTGCCATTGTGGATCCGCCGGTAACTGCGATGATATTTTTTCCTTTGAGCCTTGATTTCATACACAGCGCTGTGGCCCTGCCAAGTTCCTGCTTCACCCATGGAGATTCATCGCTGTTTCCGGAAACAATGATAGCCCGGCGAATGCCAAGTTTTCGGGATAACTCCTGCTCCATTACGGCTATACCCGAAATATCCCTCATTATTCCTTCAAGAGCTTCAAGCAACTCCTTGCCATCGGAAGTAAGACTCATTCCCGTACTTGAAATGCGGATCAGGTTCTGGTCTTTTAAAAACTCAACCTCACTTCTCAGCACTCTTTCCGTCAGGCCTAAACTTACTGCAAGGCTCCTTCTTCCAACCGGCTCCATCAGCCCTATGTAATGAAGAATCCCATAGCGCTTCTGCATAACCGCAAGCATATCAGGCAATAATCTTTTTTGAATATCAATTAGTGAGTACATCCGGAAAGCTCCTTCATCATATGTGGTCGTTTTTTGTCCCGCATAGACATATTATGTCCCACTTGCCACAAAAAAAATCACCCTTGCTTCTCCTTCATAATAGCAAGAGTGAGTATTGAAATCAACTGATAAAACTCAGTTTTTTTCTGTAAGCGCTTCACTTAATGTAATGGCATCAATATGCCCGAACTGCACTTCGCTCCCATCAATTTCAACAACCGGAATCATGAGCCCATACTTCTCGGTCAGTTCATCGCTCTCATCAATGTCTTTCTCAATTAAGGTAAAATCATATTCTTTCTTTAATTCCACTATTACTTCCTTAGCTTTATCACACAGCGGGCATCTGCTGCGTGTATAAAACACTATCTCTGGCTGTTTCAATCAGCAAATCCCCTTTGTCAGTCATACCTTTTCCGTTTCGATGATGATGGGATGCCCAGCTGATCCCGATATTTTGCAATCGTCCTTCTGCTGACAACCATCCCCTCTTGTTCCTTCAGCAACTTCACAAGCTCTTGATCGGATAAAGGCTTTTGCTTATTTTCCTCTTCAATCATTTTACCAATAATCGTCTTTACCTGCTGTGAAGATGTATTTTCATCAGATGTTGTTTTGATCGTGCTTGAGAAGAATGATCTCAGCTCATACGTCCCATATGGCGTTTGCGCATATTTTTCCCGGACAGCACGGCTGACAGTTGATTCATGTATTTCGAGTTCATCTGATATTTCCTTCATGGTCATCGGCTTCAGATGAGAAGGCCCTTTTATAAAAAAGTCCTGCTGTTTTTCAACGATTTTAAGTGTCACATTCGCAAGAGTCTCTTTTCTCTGCTCGATGCTCCTCATGATCCATTGGTAATCCTGGTGCTTTTCCTGTAAAAAGCGGCTGACATTTCGGTCTCCAGTGGCCGAAAACTTTTTATAATAGCCTTCATTAAAACTGATTTTAGGAAGCACTTCATCAAAAACACTGACGGAAAAAGAGCTTCCATCCCACTTAATAATCACGTCCGGTGTTATATATGCGGATTTCTCGCTTTGAAAGGATGAAGCCGGTCTTGGATTCAAGGTCTGCACGAGGTCGAATACCTCCTGAATCTCTTTTAGCTCCACACTGAGCTGCTTGGCAATCTCCTTCCATTTCTTTTCCGCAAAAAAGGTAAAGTAGTCATCTATAATGATTTCAGCCAGTTCATTTCTCTCTGGCAATCTCTTAATCTGCAGGGACAGGCACTCCTGAAGATTTCTCGCGCCAATGCCAGCAGGCTCAAGTTCCTGCAGCTCTTCAAGCATTTGTTCCACATTTTCAAGGGGCATCTGGAGAGTCTTGGCAGCTGTCTGCAGATCCCCTCGAAAGTAACCGTTTTCATCAAGGCTCTCAATAAGATGCTCAATCACTTTTTGTTCGTCCTTGTTTAATTTCAAATGAAGCTGCGATTTCAAGTATTCATCCAGCATCATCGTCTTTCCGCAGCCAATCTGCTCAATCCAATTTATTTTATCTTTTTCGACTTTTGTTCTCGTCAGTTTGACACGGTCATAACGGGGATCCATCGTCTTGACATGACCGGACTCTACTTTTAAAAGGGGATTTTCAAGCGCTTTGTTTTCCAGGAATGCAGAGAGCTCCTGTGTGCTGTATTGCAGAAGGGCAATCGCCTGCGTCAGCTCCTGTGTCATTGTTAATTTCATTGTCTGCTGCTGCCATAACCCAGCTTTCAAATTCATCATACATTCCCCCTGTCCCCATTTTACAATATTCCCGGTAAATGTTGTATGGAAATATCTTGGCAAATGTCAATCGCACCGGCACTTCTCCATCTTTCTGAATACTTCACAATATGCATGGCAGAGGGGAGAATATTCATTTTTTATGGTGAAAACTGCGGATTTTAAGGATTTTTTAGTAATTCAGGCTTAAATTCAGGAAGTTTTTTTGATTATGTGCGGATAGAGGAAATTTATTTGTGGATAAGGCCAATTTACTTGCGGATAAAATTTTTTATGTGCGCATAGGCCGAATTTATTTGCGGATAGCGTAAAAAGTAAAAACTCCCTGTCCATATCAGACAAGGAGTTTTGGCAGCGCCCTCGGCAGGAATCGAACCCACATCTCAAGAACCGGAATCTTACGTGCTATCCGTTGCACCACGAGGGCAAATATTTTAATAGATGGCTGACCATGCGCTCAGCCGCTACGATAACTAATTATATGATATGTTTATTCACTTTGCAAGCCTCCTTTTAGTTTAAAAATTGGAACAATGGGTATCATGGAATGAGATAGCACAGCACAGAAAAATGTGTCGAACGAATCAAACACAATTTCCATGCGATTCGTTTGACCTTAATTGACCATCAGTGTATCATGATAATACATAGGAGTTAAAAAATTTTCTTTACTTGGAAGAACATGCTTGTTCATCTTGTATGTTGACCTTATCTTGAAGGAGGAATTGGAAAATGAACTTAATCCCTACAGTCATTGAACAAACAAACCGCGGTGAGCGCGCTTATGATATTTACTCCCGCCTTTTAAAAGACCGCATCATTATGCTGGGAAGCGCAATCGATGACAATGTGGCAAACTCAATTGTTGCCCAGCTTTTATTCCTTGAAGCAGAAAATCCTGAAAAAGACATTTCCATTTACATTAATAGCCCGGGCGGAAGCATTACGGCTGGTATGGCTATTTATGATACGATGCAATTCATTAAGCCGAAGGTACAAACCATTTGTATCGGTATGGCAGCATCCATGGGTGCATTCCTTCTTGCTGCTGGAGAGAAAGGCAAGCGTTTTGCCCTTCCAAACAGTGAAGTCATGATTCATCAGCCGCTGGGCGGAGCTCAGGGACAGGCGACTGAAATCGAAATCGCTGCAAAGCGCATTCTTTTCCTTCGCGAAAAATTAAACACAATTCTTTCAGAGCGCACTGGACAGCCGCTTGAAGTCATTGCGAGGGACACTGACCGCGATAACTTTATGACAGCTGAAAGAGCTCTTGAATACGGTTTGGTTGACCAAATCATTACTAGAAACTCTTTAGATGAGAAGAAAGATAAATAATAAGCATAAAAAAACAACTCGCATCTTCCCGATGCGAGTTGTTTTAGTTTTCCTTCTGAATATAGTTTGACAGTGCTTCAAGAGCTTCGTTTTCGTCGTTCCCCTCAGCCTTGAGGGTAATAACTGATCCTGAGCTTACAGCCAGACTCATTAGCCCCATTATGCTTTTCGCATTTACCTTCTTTCCGTCCTTCTCCAGAAAAATATCGGATGAGAACCGATTGGCCTCCTGTACGAACAATGCCGCCGGACGTGCCTGTAATCCTGTTTTCAGCTTAACTTCAACCTGTTTTTCCGCCATTGTATATCTCCTCCCTGCTGATACCTCTGTCAGTGAGCATCTATAGTGTCGCCCGCCCGGAGTTTCTCAGCGATTTCATCTATTTTTCTTAATCTGTGATTAATACCCGATTTACTGATATTTCCGCCTGAGACCATTTCCCCAAGCTCTTTTAAGGTGACATCCTGGTAAGCTACACGCAATTCGGCAATTTCCCTCAGTTTGTCAGGCAGAACCTGAAGTCCGACAGTTTGATCGATGAACCGGATATTTTCCACCTGACGCAAGGCAGCTCCGATTGTTTTGTTTAAGTTCGCTGTTTCACAATTTACGAGTCGATTGACCGAGTTTCGCATATCGCGGACAATCCGGATGTCTTCAAATCGGAGCAGAGCAGCGTGTGCTCCAATAATATTTAGGAACTCCGTTATTTTTTCGGCTTCCTTTAAATAAGTGATATAGCCCTTTTTCCGTTCAAGCGTTTTGCTATTCAGCCCGAACGTATTCATCAGTTCACAAAGGGAGTCATTATGCTCCTTGTAAAGTGAAGAGATCTCTAGATGATAGGAGGAGGTCTCCGGATTATTAACCGATCCCCCGGCAAGGAATGCACCGCGCAGATAAGAACGCTTACAGCATTTCTTTTTTATGAGCTCATTGGAGATATCGTGTGTAAATACGAATCCCTCGCTTAAAATTTTCAGATCATCAAGAATTATGCTGGCCTGTTCCGTTAGCCTGACAATATAAACATTGTTCTTTTTCAGCCGCATTTTTTTCCGGACCAGGAGCTCAACCTGAACGTTGTAATTCCTTTTAATCAGTGTGTAAATCCTTCTTGCGATTGCTGCATTCTCCGTCTGAATATCCACAATCAATTTCCGGCTGGAAAAAGAAAGGGAACCATTCATCCTGATCAAGGCGGACAATTCCGCTTTTCCGCAGCAGTCTTTTATTTCCAGGTTCGTCAATTCTTTTTTCGTTTCCGAAGCGAAAGACATCCCTTCACCTCCTATCCGCAAAAGCGCTAAGCCAGTGGCATATAAAAAGATATTCTTAACTGAGCAAACGTATGCACAGTTTATTTTTTACCGGCAAAAGCCCTTTCACACCTATATATTACGCGTTAAAACGCCTATTGGTTTCATGTAAAAGCAAATTATAAAGCATCTGGGCAACTTCTTTTGTATCATGGCGAATGATCCCGCCTTCGTGGCTGACAATTTCACCATGCATAATTTCAAGGCCCAGTTCGGTAAGAGCACCTGTATCATACACAACAGGCTTTGCCATTTCCTCGCTGTACCGCTCCTGAATATGAGGAGGAATTTCTTCATTGTTTACCAGAATGGTATTGATAAAAGCACAGCCCATATGATCATATAGTGCTTTTACATGATCGCTTGCCGTATAATCGAGTGTCTCCCCTGCCTGTGTCATTAAATTGCATATATACACCTTTTTCGCTTTCGAATGACAGACCTCACGTCCCAGCCTAGGGACAAGCAGGTTTGGAAGAATACTGGTATATAAGCTTCCAGGCCCAATGATGATCATATCAGCCTGTCTGATTGCCTGCAGTGATTCAGGCAGGGCTTTAATATTTTTGGGCGTTAAAAATACCCGCTTAATTTTTTTACCGGAATAAGGAATTTTTGATTCTCCCGATACTATGGTCCCGTCTTCCATTTCAGCATGAAGGACCACACTCTGGTTAGCAGCCGGCAACACCTTGCCCCTTACGTTTAACACCTTGCTCATTTCCTGAATCGCATGAACAAAGTTTCCTGTAATCGAGGTCATTGCCGCGAGAATTAAATTGCCAAGCGAATGCCCGGATAACTCATTGGATGTCGCAAAGCGATGCTGGAACATCTCCTCAATGAGCGGCTCCACGTCTGAAAGAGCTGCCAGCACATTGCGGATGTCACCGGGCGGCGGAATATGAAGATCATTTCTCAATCTTCCTGAACTGCCGCCATCATCGGCAACTGTCACAATGGCAGTTATATCAACAGGGTATTGTTTTAATCCCCTTAAGAGGACAGGAAGCCCTGTTCCTCCTCCGATGATGACGATTCTTGGCTGTCGGTTCATTTGATGTTTTCCTTTCTCCTCTCGATGTCACGGTGCGTGATTGCCGTATGGTAATCCTTGCTGTAAAAGTCAGCGATATATTCTGTCAGCGCTACCGAACGATGCTGGCCTCCCGTACAGCCGATTGCAACGACCAATTGAGCTTTCCCTTCCCGTTTATAATGCGGAAGCATAAAGCTCAGCAGCTCCGTAACCTTTTCGAGAAATTTACTAGTTTCGGTCCATTTCAGCACATAGCTGGATACCTCTTCATCTAATCCTGTCTTCGGCCTCATATGCTCAATATAATGCGGATTCGGAAGGAATCGGACATCGAATACCAGGTCGGCATCAATTGGAATTCCATGCTTAAAGCCAAAAGACATGACGTTAACCGTAAATATTGTTTTTTTATTCAATGAGAATTCCGTTAGAATTTTCTCGCGCAATTCCCTCGGCTTCATTTGCGATGTGTTATAAATAAGCTGGGCCCTGCCTTTTAATTCTTCGAGCAGCTCCCGTTCAAGCTTTATGCCTTCAAGAGGCAATCCTGATGGTGCAAGGGGATGGAATCGTCTTGTTTCTTTATATCTTCTGACGAGTGTCGAATCATCCGCATCAAGATATAAAATTTGCGGGGTGACCCAGGATGTCTCGGATAATTCATCCAGCGCTTTAAATAAGTGGTCAAAAAACTCACGGCCGCGCAAATCCATCACCAATGCCACCTTATTCATTTTATTCCCTGATTCCTTCATAAGTTCAAGGAACTTCGGCAGCAGCGTCGGCGGCAAATTATCTACACAGAAGAAGCCAAGATCTTCAAAGCTTTGGATGGCTACTGTTTTCCCTGCCCCTGACATTCCCGTAATAATCACCATTTGAGTATCATTAACTGCACCCGTACTCATTTATAATTTCCCCCTGTTTCTGTCAAATTCAGCTTGGATCCAGCCTATAACTAAGCAGTTCAAAATCTGGCGTATACGTAAATGTTCCATAAATCATGCCCTGTCCATGAATCATATACTCCAAAATATGTGAATCTCCGGCAGCCATCGGCAGATTCTTAATCTCTGAAAACGGATGCCAGCGAAGCTTGCCTTCCTCTGATTCATCCAGGTTCAGCCCATCAGAAGCTGTAGCCAGAAAAGTAAACATCATCCACTCCTGTACGACCTTATCGCCATCCTTCATGATGAACGTAAAAATTCCTTTAATATTCGGATTGCGCAGATAGATGCCTGTTTCTTCCCTGAACTCACGGATGCACGAGTCCCTCACTGATTCACCAGGCTCCATCTTTCCGCCCGGAGCCACCCACCAGCCTCTTCTCGGCTTTTGTAAAAGCAATACTTTATCGTCTTTAAGTAACACACAGTTCGTGACTCGCTGCAACACATTTCACCTCTAATTTCCGAAATCATACCGCTGCCGCCTTTCCATGAAATCGCTTAAAGCACAGGCTGGCTAACGTTCTTTTCCTATTCATTTCATTATACTATTTTTGTCTTAGAGCCACAATGAATACAGATTTCCAAAAAACATTCTTCAAAAGTTACAGTATTTTACGCAAAAAAAGAGCACAGGCATATGCCTGTGCTTTAAAAAGGATTATATCTTTAAAAGGGGGTCAATTTCTATTCCTATATTACCCGAAATTTATTTCATCAAGGTTACAGGAGAATTAAAACCACATGACTTTTTGTAAATCTTTTCAACCAGTGGCTATTTTTTCTAAGGAACAAAAGCAGAAGCGCCTTGCTCACCCCCGACAAGCACAAGTCGAGCCGACCGGAAAGGTGTTTTTTCCTTTCTGGGCGGATTGGCCTGTGACCTCGAGGGGGTAGGCGCTGGAGCTAGACGTAAATAAAAGGCATACAATCCATAGGACCATATGCCTGCTCACATTATTTTTTCGCTTTAAGGCTTTCTTGTAATTCTTCCACATAGTGCTGGGCGCTTTGTGCTGCGATGCTTCCATCACCTGTAGCTGTAACAATCTGGCGAAGGGATTTTTCGCGGATATCCCCAGCTGCAAAAATGCCTTCCACCTTTGTTTCCATTCGGTCGTTTGTTTCAATATAGCCATTGCTGTTCGTAATGCCAAGGCTTTCAAATGGCTTGGAAAGAGGAACCATGCCGATATAGATGAAGACACCATCTGCCTTGAATTCTCTTTCTTCACCGGTTTCAGCAGACACAAGAGTTACGCTGCCTACCTTTCCGTCCTTATCATTGACTTCCTTCACTGTAGTGTTCCAGATAAAGTCGATTTTTTCATTATCAAACGCACGCTGCTGCAGGATTGCCTGCGCACGAAGCTGATCCCGTCTATGAACGATTGTCACTTTAGAGGCGAAACGGGTCAAATATACGCCTTCTTCAACAGCAGAGTCACCGCCGCCGACAACAACAAGCTCTTTGCCTTTAAAGAATGCGCCATCACAGACCGCACAATAGGATACACCGCGCCCGCCAAGCTCTTTTTCACCAGGAATGCCAAGCTTTTTGTACTCCGCACCAGCAGAAATAATTACAGAGCGTGCTTTATATTGCTTCGATCCCGAAACAACAGTTTTGTATTCCTCGCCGTCAATGATTTCTTTAATATCTCCATACGCATATTCAGCGCCAAATTTCTTCGCATGATCGAACATTTTGGTGGATAAATCCGGCCCTAAAATATGGTCAAAACCAGGATAGTTTTCCACTTCTTCTGTATTGGCCATTTGTCCGCCTGGAACACCGCGTTCAATCATTAGAGTAGACAGATTTGCACGAGATGTATATACAGCAGCAGTCATCCCTGCCGGCCCTGCGCCAGCGATAATGACGTCATAAATTTTTTCTTCAGTCACAGCGATTCACTCCTTCAGTAATCAGAATTCCAGTATTTTACTAAACCACTCTATAAATACGTATTATAGTATGACCTTCTTACTGTTATCCTATAAAATTGGCTCGTGTTTCGTCCAAACATCTGCTCACTGAAGGCGTTCGTTCACCGATTTTACATATTTGCCCATCGTCGAAGCGGAAATGCCGTATCTCCCTGCAATTTTTGATTGGGAAACCTTTTCGTTTCGAAGCTTATGCCAGACATACTCAATTGCTGCAGCCCAGGCATTTTTGTTTTTTATATTCTGCCGGTTATTTGTCAATTCAGCAAATATAGTAAACCACATTAAATATAGTCCGGCTTCCACCGTGCCAATCGGATGGTAGTTTTCATAAAACAGTTCAGCTGTCTCATGTGCAGCCTGAACCTGGGCAGGCGCTTCCCGGTCAGTTTTCACAAAAGAAAGATATTCCTTCTCCATAGCTGAAAACTTATTGTTTCGCACAATTGCTTCAGACGTCAAAATTTCATCTCTTCTGCTGGATACTGACGTAAGGAAAAGGCCGAATAGCCGCTCTTCGATATAGTCGCTTTCCAGCTTTTTTAGAATGGATGAATAATGGTCTTCAAAGCCGCTGCTGGTTACTTTTTCATCGTTCCAGGGCTCAAATCCTTCTTTTTCCGGATTAATCTCGATGGCTTTCTTCCATGCCGATTTCGCCATCTCTTCACGGCCCGTGAAATATGCGGAATAGGATAGCCAGTAATAAAATGGTCCGTCCCCTTCAAAGCCTTTCTTTTGAAGCTTACGAAGCCATGCAAAGGCAGCCTCATACTCGCCGGTCAAAGCAAAAGTGGCACCAAGCTTGAACTGATGTTCAATTGAAAGCGGCTTAATTTTTTTCAGAGCCTCTTTCAACAAGCGCACCTGCCTGAAATCCCGCTCGTAAAAAGCAAAGACAAGCTTGTTGCACAGAGCGTGGAGATTACCCGGATTTTCTTCCAGCACCTTCTCTAAAATATCTGATGCCTTTTGCACTTCTCCAAGGTAAAAATACGCCAGGGCCAAATTGTTATATGCGGACCAATACTCCGGATACTCATCAATAACAGAGTTCAGGATTTCAACCGCTTTTGGAAAATGGCCGGACTCCAGCAATTCCCGTGCGTGTTCCTGCTTCGTAATCAGGTCATCCTGCTCGTAAAGCTCGTCATCCAAATCTTCCGCCTCAAGCGTCAGTAGTTCCAGCAGATCCTCTGTATCTTCTGTAAACTCTCCGTCCCGATCCAAATCCAGATACGTATTTGCATGCGTGTAAGCATCTTTGAAAAGGCCCAAATGAGCATAGTTGTTGGCAAGGAAATAATGGCATTCCACCATATCCTCATCAAGCTCCTCCAATATAATATGAAGCAGCTGATTCGACTCCTGATACTCACCCATTTCTGAATGAACAATCGCAAGCTGGCAGATAATCATCGGTTCACCCGGCTCAAGCTGCATCGCCCGCATTAAATATTTCTTTGCTTTATGAAAATCCCTGCGGTGGTACGCCTTAATCCCTTTGGAAAAATAGTACTCACCATTCGGGATAAATGACAGTAACTTTCCCTTTTGGTGTCTAGCTTTAGAGTCTTTACTCATGAAATCCTCCATAAATGTTAGTAACTAAAGTAGTATATCACACGAACAAGCCTGTAGAGAAGGGAAGAAATGACAATACTATTTCCAGCCTTAATTTTTTATTGGAAATCTTATCGCGGTTATGTTTTAAAGGGTTATTGCGCTGATTTGGGGTGATGGTGTTCGGATCGGAAATATTCTGGCAGTTTGGCGGCGGATGATAGCGGCGGCCTCTGTTAGTACCGGTGTGGGGGCTGTTGAGGAAATCTAATAAACTTCTGGATATATGAAGAGACCTCTTTTGATATTTTATAGAAGTTTAAGATATCAAGCTTTTCTGGAGATCCTTATCTGTAAGTGGAGTTTGGGATCTAGCTGCTGAAAATAAAGATGGCGACAGCCTGCAGTACTGGCGGTTTCCTAAATTGGGCTCCAGTAGTTGGTGAAGAAGCTGCCACCACATGCAATAAGGATTTTAGAATTAAAAATGGAAAGTGTTCTCTGTTTCCGGCTGCATTTCTCTTATATTACTTTCTTGCCTTTTGAATTGCTTTCTTTCACTTTCTCCTCCCAAAAATCAGCACCTTTAATGCCAAGTTTAACAGGATCGAAGACTGGTTCAATGCCTGCTTTCTTCTGTTCTTCATAATCTTTAAACACTTTTAAGGCTGTTTTAGTCAGGAATAGAATAGCGACTAAGTTAAGCCAGGCCATACTTCCGAAGCCAAAGTCTCCGAGCGCCCATAATAGGGATGCATTTTCGACACTTCCAAAGTAGATCATTCCTAAGAAAACAATCATTAAGCCTGCTTTAAGCCCTTTTAGATTTCTCTTTCTGCCAAGGTAAACGAGGGTTGTTTCAGAAATATAGTAGTAAGCCATTAGAGTTGTAAAGGCAAAGAAGAAGATAGCAATAGCAACAAACAAGCTGCCAAACCCAGGGATAACGCTTTCAACGGCAGCCTGTGTCCACATTGGTCCAGCTTCAACACCTTGGATGTTTTCAACAATCGGCTGCTTTCCTTCTGGTGTAACGCTGTACATGCCGGTAATTAGAATCATAAGTGCAGTAGCTGTACAAACAATGATGGTATCAATATAAACAGAGAATCCTTGAACAAGACCTTGTTTTGCCGGATGGGATACATCTGCTGCGGCTGAACTATAAGTTCCTTCCCCTACACCAGCAACGTTAGAGAATACCGCTCTCTTAACGCCCCATGCAATCGCTGCACCGATAATACCGCCAAACATTTCGTTTGCACCAAATGCACTTGAAATAATCAGCCAAAGCATTGCTGGAATTTCTGCTGCATTTGCAAATAAAAGAACGAAAGTGATAACCACATACCCTAAGGCCATGAAAGGGACAACCTTTTCCGCAACAGTAGCAATTCGCTTAACGCCGCCAAAAATAATGATGCCAAGTAATACAACCAGAATGATTCCAGTGATGCTTTTATTGAGACCAATTGTGTTTTCGAACCCAACAGCAATCGTATTGGCCTGAATACCTGGAACTAAAATTCCGTAGCAGATGGTAACAACAATCGCAACAAACACTGCGAACCATTTCATATTTAAACCTTTTTCAATAAAATAAGGAGTTCCGCCCCGGTATTGATTACCATCTTTTACTTTATAGACCTGAGCAAGAGTGGATTCAATAAAAGCACTTGCTCCTCCTAATAAAGCCATGATCCACATCCAGAAAACCGCTCCCGGACCGCCAAATGCAATCGCAGTAGCAACCCCAGCAATATTTCCAATACCGACCCGGCCGGCTAAAGCCATTGAAAACGCCTGGAAAGAGGACACACCCGACTCTGGGTTACCCTTTTCAAAAAGAAGTTTAATCATTTCCTTAAAATATCTAAATTGCACAAAACGTGTCATAATGGAAAAGAACAATCCAGCACCAAGCGCGAACGCTACCAACCCAAGACTCCAAACCATACCCGACGCTTTATTCACTAATTCTTCCATCTTATGCCCCCTATTCAAACTTTAATTTGTTAGTTCCGTCTCTTTTTTAATTTATAATATTAATAATTTTCAGACATATAAGTGTGTAAAATGGGACAATGGAACAAAACGCTGTCCCACTCCCATCCAATTACACAGGATTGATTGTTCAATTCTTCCTTATAATTACTCAACATGCTTAATGTTAACAAATACACTTTTCACTTCCGTATAGTTTTGCAGGCCATATTCTCCACCCATTTCGCGGCCAATTCCTGATTGTTTGTAGCCACCGAAAGGCATAGTTTCCCATTCAAGACCAAAATCATTAATCCAGACTGTACCTGATTGCAGCTTGCTTGCAATGTAATGACCCTTTTTCATACTTTCTGTCCAGACACTTGCAGCTAAACCATAGTCACTATCGTTCGCCCGTTTAATGACCTCATCAATCGTATCGAAAACGAAAATGGACATGACTGGACCAAAGATTTCTTCACGTGCAATAACCATATGATCTTGTACATCAGCAAAAATGGTTGGCTGTACAAAGTATCCTTTTTCAAATCCTTTTTCGCCGCCTGCCATGATTCGCGCCCCTTCTTTCTTCCCTTGTTCAATATAATTAAGAACAGTTTGATGCTGTTTCGCTGAAACAAGTGGGCCCATTTCCGTTTCGGGGTTCATTCCATCACCTAGCTTCATTGCTTCCGCCCGTTCTGCTAAGGCTTTTACTACATGATCATATATGTTTCTCTGTACAAATACACGTGTACAGGCACTGCAGTTTTGCCCATGATTGTACATCGTTCCGTTAAATACCCCTTCAATTGCTTCCTCAAGATTAGCATCTTCTAAAACAATGGCTGGCGATTTTCCGCCAAGTTCCAGCGTAACACCTTTAATTTGATCTGCAGCTTTTTTCATTACTTCTTTTCCGACAGCAGTTGATCCTGTGAAGGCTATCTTATCGACATCTTTATGTGCAGTAATTGCTTCTCCCGCAATCCTGCCCGTTCCAGGCACAATATTCACAACACCATCTGGAAACCCAGCTTCTTTGAATAGCTTTCCTGCGTAAAGAAGAGATAATGGTGTTTCAGTTGCCGGTTTAATCACAACCGTACAGCCGACTGCAAGTGCAGCTCCGAGCTTCCAGGCAGCCATGGCAAGCGGGAAGTTCCATGGAATAATTTGGCCTACAACCCCAACCGGCTCATGTACAGTATAGGTTACATAATTCTTTGAAACCTGAGTTGTTTTACCAAATATTTTTGTGGCCCATCCGGCGTAATATCTAAAATGCTGGATTGTTCCGTCGATATCATCTGCCAAAGCGATCTTGTAGGGCTTTCCGTTATCCAATGATTCCAGTTGTGCAAGTTCCTCTCGATTTTCTTCTAAGAGATCGGAAAATTTATAGATTAGATGAGAGCGTTCAGCGGCATCCATTTTTGTCCATTCGCCTTCATCAAATGCCTTTCTTGCAGCAGCTACCGCAGCGTTAATATCTTCCTCTTGCGCTTCACTTACTTCTGCAATGACCTCTTCGTTTGCAGGATTAACGACGGGAAACGTTTTACCACTAATCGCCGGTTCATAGTTACCGTTAATGTATAATCCTTTCACACCTTCCAAGAATTCTTGAACTTTTGGTTTCAAATTGTAATTTGTCGCTTGCATGTTCTCACTCCCTCAATATTTTAGTTTTTTACTGTTTCTAAACTTGCAAGCAGGTCTTTTAGCTTTTGATCTTCCTCAGATGATAGACCTAAACGAGGGTAACGGGCAGGTCCGCCAGCCTGGCCAGTTAATTCCATGGCTCTCTTCACAATTTGCACATACTTTCCAGATCCTTCAAGGAACGCGCACAGTGGTAAAATACGATCATTGATGGACCAAGCTTCTTCAAACTCACCGTTTTGAAAATGGGTATACATGTCTGTAACTAGCTTTGGCACGATATTTCCTGCAACAGAAATCCACCCAGTTGCTCCAACTAAGTAAGACTCCATTACAAGCTCTTCAGCACCGCAGAATACTTCAAAGTCTCCTTTTCCTTTTCTTGCAAGATCTCTTACCTTGCCAATTTCACCGCTTGATTCCTTAATGTGAGTCACATTTTCACAATCCTTGCCAATCTGAAGCATTAAATCTGCGCTCATATTAACACCAGAAGTAAATGGGTTGTTATAAAGCATGATTGGAAGATTAACAGAGCTGGATACTTCTTTGAAATGATGGTAGATTTCATTTTCCTTTGGCTTCATGTAATAAGGGTTAATGATTAGAGCACCATCCGCTCCGTGTACTTCAGCTTGCTTTGTATACTCGATTGTTTCCCTTGTTGTTTCAGCAGCAGTACCCACAATAACAGGGATGCGGCCGCCTGCTTCCTTCATGACAGTTTCTACCATCTGGTATTTTTCTTCTCTTGATAGACTGACAAATTCACCAGTACTCCCATTGATGACGATACCTGCCACACCTTGATCCACAAAGTAATTAACATTATTCTTTACTCCGCCCCAATCAATTTCTTGCTCCTGTGTCATTGGTGTAATTAATACTGGATAAGCTCCTCTAATTGTAGTCATTTTAATTTTCCTCCCTATATTTAATAGTTTTTTATTTTAATAAAAACCCTGCGAATAATGGATCTGTCGGGTCTAATACATATGTCTGCATACCCGTAATAAATCCGCGGGCTGAAAAACTAAACTCGTAACCGGCTTCAAATTGTGCTGAAAGCTCGGCTGTCAATTTGCCGTTGAAAATGCTTTCATTTTCAATTGGGCCATTAACAGATATATCACCATTTTCTATTAAATAGCTGCAACAGGCAGCTAGAGTTCCAAATCCCGGAGAACGCACAATATAACGATCCGGACGGAAGGTTACCGTTTTGATTTTGCCTACACTTTTTTGCGAATGATCCATCAAGATCACTCTGCTGAAAGCATGGTTGCCTTCTAAGGCTTCAATCACCTTTTGCCCCCATTGATTAATGACTGGAAGGTCCTCCATCTCAATCTCAAAAGGCAGCTCTGCTTTATCAAAAATCGCATAAAGATGATCGGCTTGGACTAGAGATACTTCTGTCTTTAAATCTAAATAAGATACTGGCACATTGGTTTGCACAACCTGGCATGGCTCGCTTTTTAATTTAACTAATTTCACTTCATCATCTTTCATAGTTGCAGCAACACCAATAACACCGCTGATTGTTTCAATTCTGTATTCATTTGAGGACTTGGCCTTTAATTGGCCACACTCTAACAATGCGGTTATGACAGCAACGATTCCGCCATATTGCATCGGAACGGTTCCGTTATGATCGAAAAAAATAACAGCTGCATCGGCTTCGCTTTTAAAAGGTGGAACGACCAAACAACCCATCAGTCCAGCAAATCCGCGGGGCTCATTTAAAAGAAATTTAATTTCCTCCTCATAAGCAAGCGAAAATTGCTCATTTAGCTCCTGTATACTTTTATAATGAATAAGTGGTCCATCCTTAATAATGCGATATGCCTCACCTGCTACGTGTACATCAGTTGCTGTGTAAGACTTTTGAATTTTCATTTCACATCCTCCATTTCATGTTCCATTGGGGGAATAAGTAAGAAGCCTTCTTTAAGCGGGTCTTCCTCGTTATAAAAGAACCGGTGCATTCCCATTAGCCATGCTGAACCAATGATTCTTGTAATAACGGCCTCTACACCCTGAACATCTGTTGATTCAAGGACTTCTCCGCGGAATAAAGAGCCAACAATACTCTCATGTACAAATTCTTCTTTGATACCTATCTCCTTTTTGGAATAGAGGACAGATAATTTAGCCGAAGTACCTGTACCGCATGGTGAACGATCAATCCCGCCTGGAGGGACAATAACCGTATTTTTCACATCTGCTTCTTCATGGGTTGGCTCAGTGAAAAACTCAATATGGGTCAAACCGCGAATAAATGGATATTGCGGATGAACGACATCCGTTTTTTCGTTAATTGTATTTCTGATTTTGATAGCCTTTTCAATGATTTTTGAGGCATTCTCCGGTGTCAGTTCTAATCCAACTGATTGGGCATCAATGATTCCATAGAAGTTGCCCCCATAAGCAATATCTGCATCGACGATTCCAATTCCCTCAACATCAACAGAGACACTCTTTAACAGGAAGGCAGGGACATTACAGAAGGAAACCTCTTTTGCTTTTCCGTGCTCTACCTTAATCTCTGCCTTAACAAGGCCGGCTGGTGTATCAATTTTTATCGAAGTAACTGGCTCTTGAACAGGGATTAGCCCCGCTTCAACTAATGCTGTACAAACACCGATTGTGTCATGGCCACACATCGGCAAATAGCCGCCGGTTTCGATATATATAACACCGATATCAGCTTCCGGATGACATGGATCTGTCAAAAGTACTCCTGACATTACGTCATGTCCTCTTGGTTCATTCATTAGCAGCTTACGAATCCAGTCATATTCCTTTTGCATATGAAGCATTTTTTCGGACATTGTCGCTCCTTTTAGCTCTGGGAGTCCACTAATCAATGTCCTTGTCGGATTTCCGCCCGTGTGTGTATCAATGGTTGTAAAAACTCGATTTGCTTTCATCAGGTCCTCACCCTTTCCTTAAATCGAGAAAATCTCAGCGGTTCAATTGGGATGCAAGTTTCCTTTTCATTAAGCATTTCCTCTATCACTTTTCCAGTAACAGCGGCAAGGCTAATTCCGTCTCCCTCATGACCGGCTGCAATATAATAGTTTGGAATTCCCTCTACTTCTGACACAATTGGCAAATGATCCTCCGTCCAGGGCCGTAAACCAGCATAGGAACGTATAACCATCATGTCAGCCATTTTCGGATAAAATCTAATGGCCCGATTGGCAATGCATTTAATAATTTCATTGTTGATCTTTGTATTAAACCCAACAAATTCACGGCTGCTTCCAATCAGGAAGTTTTGACTTTCAGTTGGTTCAAAGACAAGGGCTACTCCATATTTTTCAGTTATCGGATCCACTTGCCGCTTGCCGCCAAATTTTGAGATTAAGTAGCCAAATTCCATCACTTTTCTTGGCCCTACAAAGTCCTGTCGTGATGCGACAATGATGTGGCCTTTTCTTGGTTTAATTGGAATAGACAAGTCCAGCATCTCACCGATATATGGAGCCCATACACCTGCAGCATTAATGACATAGTTCGCGGTGAAAGTTCCATTGGATGTTTCAACGGCAAAAGTACCGTCCGTCTTCCTGCTCATCCCAGTAACTTCAGTTTGTTTATGGGCTTTAGCGCCCATCTCCTTTGCCCCCTTAAGAAGGTTAAAGGCAAGAAGATATGGATTAACTGTTGAATCTGTCGCACACTCTAAGCCGCCTAATAAATCATCAGCAAAATATTTGGAATCCTGGCGAATGTCCTGTCTGTCCAGCATCCTGAACGGCAAGCCGGCCTCCCTCTGACGGTCAACCCACTTTTGTGCGGCTTCCATTTCTTCTTCCGTCTCGCAGACAAGGATGCTTCCAGGAGCGCGATATTCAAAAGGCTGTTTCAATTCTCTGCTTAATTCATCTACTAATTTCTGACTGACAAGTGACATTTGACTATCGAAGCCAGGATCTTTATCAATAGCTAAAATATTTCCGTCACAGCGGGATGAAGTGCCACTGACAAATTCACCTTTTTCAATAACTGTTACATTTCTTCCAGATTTAGAAGTATAATAGGCAATTGCACAGCCTATGATTCCCCCGCCTATAACCAAAACGTCACAATGATAACTCACAAAACCAACTTCCCTTCGTCTTGTTACATAATTTTATTAATGCAAATAACATGCCAACTTTTATAAACTTGCGTAAAAATAACAATCTCCTAATTAATTTTGCAGTTAATCAAAATATACGTTTTTCATTTTGTTCGCAATTGTCAAAAAATTTGTTAAAATGTTGTATAAAATATTAAACAGTGTATAAAAAATTTTACATATCAGGAGGCTGTCATGTTTGAATTACCGTCAGTCAAAGAAATAATTGAAAATAATTTCATCTGTCTAAACACAGACAATGAAAGCGCTTTAGTTAGTGTTTGTTTAGATGATTCCTTTGCTGCATTAGCTGATGCCTGCAAGCGCTATGTAACCGTTGCCGTTGTAAATTCAAGCGGTCAAGTACTCGGCTGCATCACAAATGAACAAATCATTGATTTTTTGCATGATTCCTACAATCAATTAAAGGCTTTCTATGAAGCTGTCATCAAAACATCGGACGCTTCAGTCACAGTGATTGATGCTGATGAACGTGTCCGCACATGGACAGAGGGAGCTGAAAAAATTTTCTCTGTCAAAAAAGATGAGATTGTAGGCAAACCAATAATAGAATTCTTTGAACATCAGAATCTGCAAATCTTAGAATCCTTGTACAAAGGAAAAAGAATCCGGGGAAAGCATCACCAGCCAAGATCTGATCTATTCGTCCTAATAAATTCAAACCCTGTTTACTTTAATGGACGCATTATCGGGGCAGTTGTATCGGAAACTGATGTGACAAGCCAGGTTGTTCTTAATGAAAAATTATTTAATATGTCGACTGAGGTTCACCGTTTAGAACAGGAGATGGCGAAATACAGACCTTCTGATCCCTTTAGATACATTAAAGGGAAAAGCGCTGTGATGGAAAAGACAGTGCAAATGGCGAAAAAGGTGTGCTCTGTCCGATCAACTGTATTGATCTTAGGAGAAAGCGGAGTCGGCAAGGAAGTCTTTGCCAAATCCATTCATGAGGCAACTGAAGGACCTGAAGCACCATTTATATCAATTAACTGTGGTGCTATTCCAGCTTCATTATTTGAAAGCGAATTATTTGGGTATGAACGCGGTGCCTTTTCCGGTGCAGACCATAGAGGAAAAAAGGGAAAAATTGAGCTTGCTAAAGGGGGCACTCTTTTTCTGGATGAAATTGGCGAAATGCCTTTAGAAATGCAGGTCAAGATGCTTCGTGTACTTCAAGAAAGAAAATATTACAAGGTTGGCGGTGAAAAAGAAATTGAGGCTAATTTCCGGGTAATTGCTGCAACAAATAGGGATTTAAAAGAATTAATAAAAGAAGGCCAATTTCGGGAGGATTTATATTATCGGCTAAATGTTGTCAGTTTAAAAATTCCTCCTTTAAAAGAACGCTGTGAAGATATCGTTGAACTAATTCATTACTTTTTAAATGATTTTTCACTGCGCTATCAGCGGCCGATCCATCATTTTTCACAGGAAGTTATGCAAGAGATGCTTCAATATGATTGGCCGGGCAATGTTCGGGAGCTGCGTAATGTCGTTGAACGTCTGGTTGTTTTTGCAACAGATGGAGTCATTCGAAAAGAATATTTGCCATTTCACTCAGTAATGAGCTATTCAGCTGCAGCTGATACGGACCTTCAGGAAAACAACATAGAAATGAAAACGGTCATTGTGCCACTTCAGGAGGAAATGGATCAGCACGAAAAGAAGGTGCTCGAAAAAGCATTGGCATTAACCCATGGGAACAAATTAGAATGCTCGAAAAAACTGGGAATCACCCGAGCGACCCTTTACAATCGTCTAAAACGTCTTGGCTTAAGCTGATTTAAAATACAGGATTCAAAGTTGGTACGATTTTTGCATTATATTTTTACATATAACTGAAGAGGAGGATTTCCAAATGAATAACAATGAAGCACTTGTGATATGTCGTTGTGAAGAGGTTACCTATGGGCAGGTTTTCGCAACAGCAAAAGAACATCAATGTACATCCCGGGAACTAAAGCTTAGAACAAGGGCTGGAATGGGTTTTTGTGGAGGACGCACATGCAGAGTCATGGTCGATCGGATTATTGAAAGTATCGTACCTAATACAGGAGAAGGTGAAATCCCATTAAAATATCAGCCTCCAATTCGCCCTGTAACTTTTGGAACGGTAGGTGATAATAATGACTAGAATTATAGATCATCCGGTTTTAGGAAAATTAGATGATAGAAAAAAGATTACATTCACATTTGATGGAAAAGAATATGAAGCACATGAAAATGAAACAATCGCGGCAGCTCTGCTGGCAAACGGTGTGAGAACACTGCGTGTTCATGAGGAAAGTGGAACACCAAGAGGGTTTTATTGCAATATCGGCCACTGTATGGAATGCCGTGTAAATGTTAATGGGCAGGCCAATATAAGAGCTTGTTTAACTGTGGTGAAGGAAAATATGGTTGTTGAAAGAGGAAAACATCATCCTAATATAGTTAAAAGGATGGTGGAAAATCAATGATAGATGTAATCGTAATTGGAGCTGGACCAGCAGGTTTAGCTGGTGCCATAACCTGTGCTGAATATGGCTTAAAAGTAACCGTCATTGATGAATTTGTTAGGCCAGGCGGAAGATTAATCGGCCAATTGCACCAGGAACCGTCTGGAGAATGGTGGAATGGAATAAAAGAATCAACTCGTCTGCACAACGAAGCACAGAAACTATCAGTAGATATCCGTTGCGGCGTTTCTGTATATAACCTTGAAAAAGATAAGCATTGCTGGAAAGTTCATACTAATATAGGAACACTGATAGCTCCTTATGTGCTGGTAGCAACTGGTGCAGCTGAGTTCCCAATTCCTGTGCAAGGCTGGACTCTTCCAGGTGTTATGTCCATCGGGGCTGCACAGGTCATGACTAATGTTCATCGTGTCGAGGTTGGCAAAAAAGGCATAATCATTGGTGCTAACATTCTAGCATTTGCGATTTTAAACGAGCTCCAATTAGCCGGAATTAATGTGGACCATATTGTGCTGCCAGAAAAGAGTCCGCTTAGCCAAAATGCGGGAGAACCAGAGGAAGTCTTGAAATCACTTCTAAATGCGGCCCATCTTGCCCCGTCACCAATCTTGCGTTTCGGCAGCCGCTTTATGAAAAATAGAGGATTCCGCAAATTAGGAATGAAATTTTACCCTAAAAGCGGCGTTAAGGTGAATGGAACACCATTGCAGCTTAGAAAAGCAGCACTTGAAATTCTTGGAAAGGATCAGGTGGAAGGCGTCCTCACTGCAGAAATTGATGCGAATGGGAACGTGATCAAAGGTACGGAAAAAATTTACGAAGCAGATTTCGTTTGTATCGCAGGTGGCTTGTATCCGTTAGCAGAGCTTACAGCAGTTGCCGGCTGCCCATTCCAATACGTTCCAGAACTTGGGGGACATGTTCCGCATCATTCTGAAAAAATGGAAACTCCGCTCGAAGGATTATTTGTTGCCGGGAATATCACTGGCATCGAAAGCGGGAAAATCGCTATGGCACAAGGAACAACAGCTGGCATTTCGATTGCTAAACACGCCGGAAAAGGCAGCACTGACATTAACAAGAAGCTTGAACAGGCATTGAAAAACGTTCATACTGTCCGTCAAAACGCTGCCATCCAATTCAACCCTGAAATTGCAAACGGCCGGAGGAAAATTTATGAGCTTTGGGACGATCTTTATGGGAAAGAACAGGATTCTTTACAGGAGTTAGGATAAAATGATAATGCTCCACAAGCAAATTTTCGTAAAAAAACCGCCCTCCCTATTCGGAGGCCGGTTCGCTTTTCTTGTCATTCCGTTTATTCAGTACTTTCAAAACTTCATTAAAAGGCAGTTCCTGCTCACGTAGGAGCACCATCAAATGATAAATCAGGTCGGCCGCTTCCCACTTCAGTTCGTCCTTATCACGGTTTTTCGCAGCGATGATGACTTCTGCGGATTCTTCGCCGACCTTCTTCAGGATTTTATCCACGCCTTTTTCAAAAAGATACGTCGTGTATGCTCCTTCAGGGCGTGTTTTTTCGCGTTCTTCAATGACCTTTTCAAGTGTATAAAGGATTTCGTAGTCAGACAAACTCCCTGACTCTTCCCCGTATACTCTATCCTCAAAGCAGCTGACTGTTCCCGTATGGCAGGCAGGTCCAGTTGGTTCAACCAGAACCACAATGGCATCCTGATCACAATCTACTTTCATTTCTATGATCTTCTGCGTGTTTCCGCTTGTTGCCCCTTTGTGCCAGAGCTCATTGCGGGAACGGCTGAAAAACCAGGTCTCTCCTGTTTCCGATGATTTTAAAAGGGATTCCCGATTCATATAAGCTAACGTTAAAACTTCTTTTGTGTTCGCATCTTGCACTACTGCAGGGATCAGTCCCTTTTCATCGAACTTTACACTCTCAATATTCATCGGACAACCACCCCTTTTTCCTTAATATAAGATTTCACTTCTGCAACAGACGTTTCTTTATAGTGAAAAATTGATGCAGCCAATGCAGCATCCGCTTTTCCATCGATAAATGCTTCAGCAAAATGATCAGCATTTCCGGCACCGCCTGAAGCAATAACCGGAATCGAAACCGCCTCGCTGACTGCTTTTGTCAGATTGATATCGAAGCCTTTTTTCTCTCCGTCAGAGTCCATGCTAGTAAGTAAAATTTCTCCAGCCCCGCGCTCCGCCGCTTCACGCGCCCATGCTATGACCTCAAGATCAGTCGGTGTCCGTCCGCCATGTGTGTACACGCGCCAGGAACCAAGCTCTTCATCGTATTTGGCATCAATCGCAACAACGATGCACTGTGATCCGAAGAAATTTGCCCCTTCTGTAATTAAATCAGGATTGTTTACGGCAGCTGTATTAAGAGAAACCTTATCAGCCCCTGCTCGCAAAATTCGTTTCATATCTTCCAGCGCGTTAATCCCGCCGCCGACTGTAAATGGAATGGCCAGCTCAGACGCAACAGCCTTAACAACCTCAACCATCGTTTTCCGTCCTTCATGTGAAGCGGAGATATCGAGGAAGACCAGCTCGTCAGCTCCCTGCCCATCATAAAAGCGGGCAAGCTCAACCGGGTCTCCGGCATCACGCAGCTGCACGAATTGCACCCCTTTTACCACACGGCCGTCTTTTACATCCAGACAGGGAACAATACGTTTCGTCAGCATGATTCCATCACCTCTTTCAGCGCTTCCGCTACGGTAAACCGGCCTTCATAAATGGCCTTTCCGACGATGGCGCCAGCAACACCTTCAGAAGCATGCTCCCTGAGCTTCGCCAAATCAGCCAGCTGGCTGACACCGCCAGATGCAATAACACTTTTCCCGGTTTCCCCTGCAAGCAGACGAACCGCTTCTATATTTGGCCCCGATAGCATTCCGTCTGTTGCGATATCTGTAAAAATAAATGTTTCCGCACCTGCGTCGGCAAATCGCCTGCCTAAGTCAACTGCCTTCACTTCAGACGTCTCCAGCCAGCCATGTGTAGCCACATAGCCATTCTTCGCATCAAGTCCTACCGCTATGGCTTTGCCGTATTTGCGGATCATTTCAATAGCAAACTCAGGATTGGAGACGGCGATGCTTCCAATGATTACGCGTCTTACGCCATTATCCAGGTAATGCAGGATGTCTTCTTCCGTACGGATTCCTCCGCCGATCTGGACGGAGACGCCAAGTTCGCGGGCAGCCTGGATGACATACTGATCATTAACCCGCATCCCATCCTTTGCCCCGTCAAGGTCTACCATATGAATCCAGTCTGCTCCTTCATTAGCAAACTTTTTGGCCATATCAAATGGAGAGTCGCCATACACCGTTTCCTTATCGTAATCCCCCTGCAGCAGCCGGACGCATTTGCCGCCTCTCATATCGATTGCCGGATAGATCGTAAAACTCATTTCACAGACATCCTTTCTTCAACCAGCTCGGTAAAATTGCGTAAAAGCGCCATGCCGAGCGAACTGCTTTTTTCAGGGTGGAACTGCATGCCGAACACATTGCCCCTTCCGACAACCGCCGGCACTTCTACGTCATACATACTTCTGCTGATAACTACTTCTCTATCATCTGTATCTGCAAAGTAAGAGTGGACGAAATAGACATAATCTTCATCAAGCCCTTTTAAAATCGGCGAATCCTGCAAGAATTCAAGACGGTTCCAGCCCATATGCGGAACTTTGTAGGTTTCGCCTTCTGCTGTTACACCGGGAAAACGCCTCACATGTCCAGGGAGAAGCTGCAGGCCTTCCGTCATCCCATTCTCTTCGCTATCATCAAATAGCAGCTGCATGCCAAGGCAAATACCTAGGAGAGGCTTGCCTGTATCAGTAAACTCCTTTACCAGATCTGCCAGGCCTGTAGAATTTAAGATGGCCATGGCGTCTTTGAAAGAGCCTACACCCGGCAGAATCAAGGCGTCTGCTCCCAGAAGCTCGTCTTTATTTTCAGAAAGGAAATAAGGAACCTCCAACCGTTCAAGCGCTTTACTGACGCTGAACAAATTCCCCATTCCGTAATCGATGATGCCGATCATTTACAACATCCCTTTCGTTGATGGAACACCCTTAATCCTTGGGTCAATCGTTGTTGCCTCATCAAGTGCACGAGCGAGTGCTTTGAAAATGGCTTCGATAATGTGGTGTGTATTCTGTCCATAGTGAACGATGACATGCAGGTTCATTCTCGCTTCAAGTGCAAGTTTCCAAAGAAACTCATGAACAAGCTCGGTATCAAATGTACCGACTTTTTGGCTTGGGAACTCGGCACGCATCTCAAGGTGAGGGCGGTTGCTGAGGTCAACTACAACTTGAGCCAATGCTTCGTCCATCGGAACAAAAGCATTTCCATAGCGCTTGATGCCTTTTTTATCTCCTAAAGCATCTTTAAGTACTTGGCCAAGGCAGATGCCAATGTCCTCTGTTGTGTGGTGGTCATCCACATCCGTATCGCCATTTGCGACGATGTTCAAGTCGAATTGTCCGTGCTTGGCGAACAGGTCAAGCATATGGGTCATAAAAGGCACACCTGTTTCCAGATCGCTTTTGCCTTCGCCGTCTATATTTAAAGAAAGAGTGATATTCGTTTCATTGGTTTTACGTGAAATTTCTGCAGTTCTGGCCATGATTATTCCTCCAGCTTATTTTCTTAGTCTTGTTTCAATGGATCTGGCATGGGCTTCAAGTCCTTCCAGACGCGCAAAGGCTGCAATTTTTTCGCCATTATCCTTTAATGCTTTTTCACTGTATAAAAGAATGCTTGATTTCTTTTGAAAATCTTCTACATTAAGCGGGCTTGAGAAACGGGCCGTTCCGTTTGTCGGCAGGACGTGGTTCGGGCCGGCAAAATAGTCACCGACCGGTTCAGGGCTAAATCTCCCGAGGAAGATTGCTCCGGCGTGACGAATCCGTCCGAGAAGCTCCATCGGATTCTCCGTTAAAATCTCCAGATGCTCAGGAGCCAGACTATCCACCGTTTCAATTGCTTCATCCATGTTTTCAGCCACATAGATAGCACCATAGTTTTCAATTGATTGAAAAGCAATTTCCCGCCTCGGCAGCTCAGCCAGCTGGCGGTCCACTTCGCTTGAGACCTGTTCTGCCAGAGCTGATGATGGTGTGACAAGGACTGCACTTGCCATCGGATCGTGTTCGGCCTGTGATAAAAGATCTGAAGCCACTTCATCGGCGTGTGCCGTATCATCTGCTAAAATGGCAATCTCACTGGGGCCTGCGATCATATCAATATTAACATCCCCGAAAACTTCACGCTTTGCAAGAGCGACAAAGATATTTCCGGGACCTGTAATTTTATCAACAGGAGCTATCGTTTCCGTTCCATATGCAAGAGCTGCAATTGCCTGGGCACCGCCCGCTTTATAGATTTCTTCTGCCCCTGCGATTTGGGCCGCAGCAAGGACCGCAGGAGGCAGCTTTCCAGTCTTTTTATCAGGAGGAGAGGTGATGACAATCCGTTTGACGCCCGCAACCTTTGCCGGGATCACATTCATAAGAACTGATGATGGATAGGCAGCCGTACCGCCTGGGACATACAGGCCGACTGAATCAAGCGGTGTGATCTTTTGGCCAAGCACTGTGCCGTTTTCTTCTGTTGTCATCCAGGAAGGACGCAGCTGCTTTTCATGAAAAGACCGGATGTTTTCAGCAGCTTCTTTAATGATCTCAAGGATTTTTCCATCCACTTGACTCAAAGCTTCTTCTACTTCAGCCTGCGATACCTTGAAATCATCCAGGGAGATGCCATCAAATTTTTCTGTGTAATCTTTTAATGCCCGATCTCCGTTTTGGCGGACTGATTCAATAATATCTTTTACAATCGCCCGCTGTTCTTCTGTTCCGTTATCAACAGACCGTTTAATTGAAATCTGGTCATTTACTTTTAAAATTTTCATAGACCTCTACATCCTTTATCGCATATTAACGGGCAGTAATATCCCTACCTCATATTTTCAATCAAGACCTAATTAGAATCAGGTAGGGATAAACTGCCCATAAAGGCCCGATTGGTTCAACTAACCATCAGTGGAAGAACACCACTGATGGAAGTTTCACTTTAAGAACGAATTTCTTCACCAGCTATTACTTCCGTGAGACGTCCAACGAGTTCACTTATGCGTTCATCCTTCATGCGGTAGCTGACAGGATTGACAATCAATCTTGAAGTGATGCCGACAATGGTTTCGTATTCAACGAGTCCGTTCTCTTTAAGCGTTCGGCCGGTTGATACGATATCTACGATCCGGTCCGCTAGCCCGATCATAGGCGCAAGCTCTATAGATCCGTTCAATTTAATAATCTCCACTTGCTCCCCCTGCTCGCGGAAATACGCTGCCGCAATCTGCGGATACTTTGTAGCAATTTTAGGAGCTACATCATTCAGCCTGGTATTTGGCAGTCCTGCAACCGCGAGATAGCAGGAACTGATTTTTAAATCAAGAAGCTCGTAAACATCTCGCTCTTCTTCAAGCATTACGTCCTTCCCGGCAATACCAAGGTCTGCTACACCATGCTCTACATAGGTTGGCACATCCATCGGCTTTGCAAGGATAAAGCGGAAATTCTCTTCCGGTACATCTATAATCAATTTACGTGAATCATCAAATTCCGGCGGCAATTGAAAGCCTGCCTGGCGGAGCAATTCAGCCGCTTCTTCAAAAATGCGGCCCTTTGGCATCGCAATCGTTAAAACCTCACTCATTTTATGCTCTCCTTTCCAGCTTTTCCGACTAAAAAGGTAATATCCTCATATTGGCTGGTGCAGGCATCGATGTCCTTGACACCGCTAATATCCTGCAGAACCACTTTCTTTCCGGCAGAACGTTCTTCCTTCGCAACATCGAATGCCTCTTTGCGGCGTTCGGGACTGTATAAAACGCAGTACACAGGTTCAGCTGCATTGCTGTCTTCCAGAGCCTCAAGCAGGCGGTCCATTCTGATGGCAAAGCCGGTTGCTCCCGTATCTTTTCCGAACTTTTGGAGCAGCAGATCATAGCGGCCTCCATTTCCGATCGGGAAACCAACATTTCCTGCATATACTTCAAAAAGAATTCCCGTGTAGTAGCTCATATGGCTGACGAGCGTTAAATCAAATTTAACTGTGCCTTCCTGGCCGTAGTCCTGCATAATGCCCCAAAGCTGTTCGAGCTCTGCTAATGCTTTTTTTCCTGTGCCGTTTTCCAGAAGGCCATAAGCAATCTCAATGACTTCTTCCCCGCCTCTTAATTTAAGGAAATCGAGAAGCCTTTGTTTATCAATGGATGAAAGAGCCAGGCTCTTTACATGTTCCCTGTACCCGACATAATTTTTTTCATATAAAAATCTTGTCAGGTTTTCAACTCTTTCTTCCGTTCCTAAAATCTGCTGGAAGAAGTCACGGACAAAACCGATATGACCAGCTGAAAGCTGGAAGTTCTGAAGTCCTGCTTCTTTTAAAGCAGAGATCATCAGCGCCATTCCTTCGCCATCCGCACTGATCGTATGGTCGCCTATGCATTCAACACCGATTTGCTCAAACTCAGCTGGCCTGCCCCCCTCCCGCTGCTGGGCGCGGTATACATTGGCAGAATATGCAAGCCTGATAGGCAGCTCATCTTTTAAAAGACGGGATGCAGCCACCCTTGCGATCGGCGCTGTCATATCCGGACGCAGCACGAGGGTATGGCCCTGCTGATCAAGGAGCTTAAACAGCTGCTGATCAAGTATTGCTGATGCAGCTCCAACTGTTTCGTAATATTCGAGTGCAGGCGTTTCGATAAACTGATAGCCCCAGCGTTTCATTTCCCCCTGGATGGATGACCGGACTGCTGCCTTTCTTTCGTATAAATCGGGTAATGTATCTCTCATGCCTAATGGCTTTTCAAACATAAATAATCGGCTCAAAAGTATTCACCTCTATGACTTAAAAATTCCGAATCCTTTAGTTCGCTAATATGGTAGCAAATTGAAGTTATATGTAGTTTAACGCGCAAACTCCATGCCGTCAACCAAAAGGAGCAGAAAAATAAAAAAGACTCCCTTTTTTAAAAAAGGAGCTTTCTCATAGTTTGTACTTTTTTGGAAAGGTTATTTAAGTTAAAGACTTACATCTAAAAATATCTAGCATCTTTTGTATTTTATCTTTCATCCTTCTCCATTTTTCTATCATGAAATGATTATTACCCAGCATGTTTCGAAAAATATCTTAAATCTCAATTATAGAAAAAACCCCGCAAGCCTAAGCAAGCGGAGTTTTGTCTTTATTAACACCATATATTGGATCATCCGCCCAGCGAGCGGCAAGTTCTTCCCTTGTATAGATGACACGCATCGGGTTGCCGCCAACAAAAGCTCCAGACGGGACATCTTTATGAACAAGCGTTCCAGCTGAAACAATCGCACCATCTCCGATCGTGACGCCTGGAAGAATGGTTGAATTGGCGCCAATCATGACTTCGCTGCCAATTTCAACCCTGCCAAGGCGATATTCCTTAATCAGATATTCATGGGCGAGGATCGTCGTGTTGTATCCGATGACCGTGTTGCGGCCGACACTTATTTTTTCCGGGAACATGACATCCAGCATAACCATGAGTGCGAATGATGTCTGATCCCCCACCTTCATACTCAGGAAATTACGATAGAGCCAATTTTTCATGCCCAGAAATGGCGTGTAGCGCGCAAGCTGGATCACAATAAAGTTTTTGACCACCTTCAAGAACGGGACCGTTTTATACACATGCCAGAGAGAATTGCCTCCCTCTACCGGAAAACGCTCCGTTTTTCTCATTGGTTTTCTGCCTCAAGAATATCGAGCAGGTCAGCCATATTGTCCAGCATATAATCCGGTTCAAAGCGCGCGAGGAAATCACGGCCTTTCGCTGTCCAGGCAACACCAGCCGTTTTCGTGCCGGCATTTTTTCCGCCATCGATATCGTGCGAATTATCACCGACCATAATTGCTTCTTCCGGCTTTGCATCCAGCAGGGTCAATGCCTTCAAGATTGGTTCCGGATCGGGCTTAGGCTTATCCACGTGGTCGAGCGTGACAACCACGTCGAAAAACTGGTCAAGATTTGTCAGCTTTAAGCCCTTTTCAACTACATTGGAAACTTTCGTCGTAACAATGCCCAGTTTATATCCCGATTCTTTTAAAGTCCGAACCGTTTCAAATACTCCAGCAAATTCCTTCACAAGCACGTCGTGGTTCTTAATATTGTACTCCCGGTAAACCGAGATCATCTCCTCCACTTTTTCCGGGTTGATGGACTCGAATGTTTCATGCAGGGTTGGCCCCATGAACGGGAGAACATCTTCCCGCTGATAGCGGTCAGGATAATATTTTCCCAGCGTATGCAAAAACGAGGAAATAATCAATTCGTTTGTGTCGATCAATGTTCCATCTAAGTCAAATAATAGTGTGTTAATGCTCATATGTTGCTTCCTTTCTTTTTGCCATATCAGCACGGTTCCAGATCGCTGCCACTGCCAATGTCAGGATAATTGCCACACCCAGGCGGATCAGCAGAAGCGGTAATACCGGAATGCCAAGCGGCACAAAAATCAACGTATCTTCAACGACTGCGTGGCAGGCAACGAGGAAAATAAATGCGATCGTTACATCTTTTTTGCTGACGCCATCTTCCTCTACAGCCTGGATCATGACGCCCGCCCCATAGGCAAGGCCAATCAGCAAGCCGGCTGCAAGGGTTGTAGATGTATTTTCTTTCATTCCAAGTGCCCTGGTCACAGGCGCCATCCATTTTGAAAAAACAGCAAGCCATTGCTTATCTTTTAAGATTTGAATAATAATCATCAGCGGAATGACGATGATGGCAAGCTGGAGAATACCTAGCAAAGCAGTCTGCAGTGCATCCAGCAGGATTGGCAATGCCCCGGATGCCTGCTCTTCTTTTGCCGGAATGAATCCGTACTTAGCAGTTTCGGATCCTCCCTGCCAAACAAGGTTGATGACAATCGCGCTTAAAAGCGCCAGGCCGATGCGAACTGCAAGGACGACCCAAAGCTTAACGCCGACCTTCAATGCCACTCCCGTTTCAATCAGCATATTATGTGAAAAAGACAGCATGACAGCAATAATAAATACTTCTTTTACCGAGAGATCGAGCGTTAAAATGGCTCCAATCCCTGCATACAAATTTAAGAAGTTCCCCAATACAAGCGGTATGGCTGCATCTCCTGACAGCCCAATCAGATTCATAAGGGGCGTGATCAGCCTGATAACCCATGGAAGCACTGGCGTATGCTGCAGCAGTGCCACAATAAGCGTGACCGGGAATATGACTTTCCCGAGTGTCCATGTTGTCTTTAAGCCGGCCATCAGCCCCCGTTTGCAAGATTCAACCAGCATCTCTACTCTCCCCTGTCCGTTATTTCCCCTCGGCTTTATCCAAATAACGAGCTTTGGCAAGACCCTCTGCTCTTCTATAGAAAATCAGGACTAGCGCTCCAATAATAAGAACGATAGATATCGTCTGAGCAACCCTTAAATTCTCAGTAAGCATCAGGCTGTCTGTCCGCAGGCCTTCTACGAAGAAACGGCCGATCGAATACCAGATTACATACGTGAGGAAAAGTTCCCCGCGCCTTAAGTTTGCTCTTCTTAATAATATAAGGATGATAAATCCAATGATATTCCAAATCGATTCATATAAAAACGTCGGATGATAATAGGCTCCGTTAATATACATCTGGTCAATGATAAATTCAGGCAGATGCATATTTTCCAGGAAAGCCCGGCTGACTTCCCTGCCATGAGCTTCCTGGTTCATGAAGTTGCCCCAGCGCCCGATTGCCTGCCCCAAAATGATGCTTGGCGCTGCAATATCGGCAAGCTTCCAGAACGATATCTTCTTTTTCTTTGCAAAAACATAAGCTGTGATGACAGAACCAATCAAGGCTCCATGAATGGCAATTCCGCCATTCCAAATTTTGATGATTTCTCCCGGATTCTGCGAGTAAAAATCCCATTGAAAAATAACGTAATAGATTCTTGCGGAAATAATCGCAATGGGAATAGCCCACAGCATTAAATCGGCAAAGATATCTTTAGGGAGTCCCCTTCTCTCCCCTTCTCTCATCGCGATAATGAGAGCCAGTGCAATGCCTACACCGATAATCAGGCCATACCAGTGGACCTGAATCGGCCCAAGGGAAATGGCAATCGGATCTAACGGCTGAATATTGTTTTCCATGATCACTTCTCCTTCTCTAGAAAAGCGCAAGCCCCGTTAAGTTAGTTTTTTGCAACAGGCGCTATAGCCAGACATTTATCTAATATTCTTCTATTTTAAGCTATGAGTGAGGTTTATCAGCCTTCAATCAAACGTTTGATTGAAAATGTTTTGCCCTCTTTAACGATCATCATGGTCTCCGTCCTCAATCACATCCGACAGGCGGTTCGTGAACTGTTCCGCTGCATTCATCCCCATTCTCTTTAAGCGGAAGTTCATTGCAGCCACTTCAATGATGACAGCCAGGTTTCGTCCGGGTCTTACCGGAATGGTCAGCTTTGTAACTTCTGTATCGATGATTTTCATCTTTTCTTCATCAAGGCCAAGACGGTCGTACTGCTTTTTCGGATCCCACAGCTCCAAATTCATGACCACAGAGATTTTTTTATAGCTGCGGACTGCTCCAGCACCAAACAGGGTCATGACATTGATGATGCCGAGGCCGCGGATTTCAAGCAGATGTTCGATCAATTCCGGTGAGTTTCCTACCAGATAATCTTCATCTTCCTGCCTGATCTCTACGCAGTCATCCGCAACAAGGCGGTGTCCCCGCTTTACAAGCTCGAGCGCCGTCTCACTCTTACCTACTCCGCTTTTTCCTGTTATCAGTACCCCTACCCCATAAATATCGACAAGGACACCATGTACGGCCGTGGTTGGAGCAAGCTTGCTTTCCAAAAAGTTGGTCAGCAAACTGGAAAAACGGGTCGTTTTTTGCTTGGAGCGAAGCAGCGGAACCGATTCTCTCTCTGCCGCTTCAATCAGTTCGTCAGGTATATCAAGCCCTCTCGTGACGATTATGCCGGGAGTAATATCAGTACAGAGCCGTTCAAGCCGGATCTCCCGCTCGGAATTATTTAATTTTTCAACGAAAGACAGCTCGGTCTTTCCGATCAATTGAATGCGTTCAGCCGGATAATAATCAAAATAACCAGCCATCTCCAGACCCGGACGGGAAATATCACTCGTCGTAATCGGCCGGTTAATGCCTTCCTCTCCGGCAATCAATTCGAGCCCAAATTTTTCTATAATATCTTTTGTGCGCACTTTTACCAAAATAGGTTCCTCCTTTAATGCTGGCACTTCTGGATGCTCTCTTTATATGTAACTTTTTAATTCTTTAAATTCCACTGAGAAGTTTCACTCTATTTTAGCACTTTTTAACGCAGAACCAAATTTCTGAAAACGATTTTTACAAAATTAACACTAGGCCCATATGCTTAATCCTTTTCGATAGGGACAATTTTCCGGATGTTCTGCGTATAAATATGATGACATGCCTTTTATAAAAATATACAGATGGTATAGACAACTATACTAAACCTTGGTAATATGATTATGTAAGCGAATTCATTAACATTTTTTAGCTTTTATTACTTTCATTCATTTTTTAAAAAAAGAGGGGGAAAAACTCATGCGTAAAGAAGAACGCTTGGCGAAAGAGATTACGGAGCAGTTGGGCGGCACCGGCAATATCGCGGAACTGGCCTCCTGCATGACCCGCCTTCGCGTGAAGCCGGTCGATGAAAGCAAAGTCAACCTGAATAGCATCAAGGATATTGATGGCGTTATGGGTGTGGTGGAAGCAGAAACACTCCAAATCATTCTCGGACCTGGGATCGTCACCAAAGTAGCTGACGAAGTTTCCAAAATGACAGGTAAAAATGTATCGTCCGTTGATGATGATGACGAAGAGATAGACACTTCATTGGAAGGGCTGGCAGCCCGGACGAAAGCCGGACTCAATGAGAAAAACGCTACTCCTTTCAAGTTATTTTTAAGAAAAATTGCAAGTATCTTTATCCCGCTGATTCCAGCTATCGTTGCTTCTGGTTTGATTGCAGGGATCAATAATGTAATCATCAAATCAGGCGGAGATCCGGAATCCACCCTCGTTCAAATGCTTGATCTGATTGGCTGGGGCTTATTCGGTTACCTGGGCGTGTTTGTAGGTATTAACACAGCGAAGGAGTTTGGAGGGTCTCCTGCTCTGGGCGGTGCGGCTGGTATTCTATTAATTAACCCAGGCCTTGCCAATATAACTCTCTTCGGTGAAGCGTTGGTGCCAGGCCGTGGCGGCCTGATTGGAGTCATGCTCGCTGCTGCGCTTGTGGCCTTTTTGGAAAAAAGAATCCGCAAAGTCGTCCCGTCAGCAATTGATATTATCGTAACACCGACACTGGCATTATTAATTACAGGCTTTGCGACATTCTTTGTACTGCAGCCCGTTGGCGGATTCCTTTCTGACATTATCACTAAAGGGCTGCTTGGCATACTTGATGTCGGCGGCATCCTGGCTGGATTAGTACTTGCCGGAACATTCCTTCCTTTAGTTGTAACTGGTTTGCATCAAGGTTTGACACCAGTTCACATGGAATTAATTAACACAATTGGCGACGACCCGCTGCTGCCGATTCTTGCAATGGGCGGTGCAGGCCAGGTTGGTGCAGCGTTCGCCATCTACTTCAAAACAAAAAATGCCCGTCTGAAGAAAGTCATCAAGGGCGGACTTCCGGTTGGAATGCTCGGAATCGGAGAACCGCTTATTTTCGGGGTCACCCTGCCGCTGGGGCGTCCTTTCCTGACAGCTTGTCTCGGAGCTGCTGTCGGCGGCGCTTTCCAGGCTTTCTTTAAAATTGCAACGGTTGCCATCGGTGTTTCCGGCATACCTCTAGCCTTCCTTGTGCATCCGAATCAGGTCGTCATGTACCTGTTGGGACTATTACTTGCATATATATTCGGCTTCCTGTTCACATGGATGTTCGGATTCAAAGAGGAAATGGCGAAAAACATATAATAAAACAAGGAGAAGGAGGAGCCATTCCTCCTTCTTTACTTATGAGATCACGTTTTTGAAAAATTCAGACTTATAGAGGTGACCATGATGCTTGGAATATCAGTTTATCTATCAGAAGAGCGCCAGCTTCAAAATGCAAAATGGATTGAACGGGCGGCTTCTCACGGCCTCACATCCATCTTCACTTCCCTCCATATTCCCGAAGATGACCACAGCACTTATAAACATTTGCTGCAGAACCTCGGTGCACTTGCAAAGCAGCATCAAATGGAACTCCTCGCCGACGTTTCCCCTCAATCATTGGACCATCTGGGATTGGACTGGGAATCGATCGATACTATTCTTGAATGGGGTCTCTCCGGAATCCGGGCAGACTACGGCTTTACTTCTGAGCAGATTGTTGAACTCTCTAAAAAAATGAAGCTTGGAATCAATGCGAGTACTATCTCTGCTGAAGAACTGCAGGAGTGGATGGAACTGGGCTTAAACGCCCATAATGTTGAAGCCTGGCATAATTTTTATCCGCGGCCTGAAACGGGTCTGGATAAAGCCTTTTTTGTAGAGCGAAATCGGTTCCTTAAAAGTATGGGAATAACCACCATGGCGTTTGTGCCTGGTGACGCTGAACTTCGCGGGCCCATTTTTGCTGGGCTGCCTACTCTTGAAAAACACCGGGGCTGTTCACCCGCTGCGGCGGCAGCTGAATTGATGAACAGCTGCAATACAGACAAGGTGCTGATCGGTGACCATTCAGTAAAAGACGGGACTCTTGCACAACTGGCGAAAATCGCTGAGGGTGCTGTGCCTCTCCGAATCGAGCTGATTGGCGGACAAATCCATGAGGATCTTTTTAACAAAGCCCATACAAATCGGATGGATCCTGCCCGTAATGTTGTAAGGTCAGTGGAATCAAGGTCATACGCTGGGAAGGGATCAAATACATGGGAACCTATGAACCAGCTGGAACGTAAAAAAGGCATGGTCACTGTTGATAATATTTTATACGGGCGCTATGCTGGCGAGATGCAAATTACTTTAGCAGATCTGCCCCGGGATGAACGCGTGAATGTGATCGCAAAAGTTAGGGACGAGGATCTGCCGCTTCTTGATCAGATCAAGGCAGGAACTAAATTTCAATTAATAGTGGGGGATTACGAATGAATATTACAAAGCTAAATACCGAGCAGCGAAACCCAAAAACACTGGAAATAGATTTGATGACAACTGAAGAAATTATTACAATCATAAACCAGGAAGATACTATTGTTCCAAATGCCATTGCAAGAGAAATCCCTCACATTGTAAAAGTGGTGGATGAAATTACAGACAGTTTTAAAAATGGCGGACGCCTGATTTACGTTGGAGCTGGCACCTCAGGACGCCTTGGCATTATCGATGCTTCAGAATGTCCGCCAACTTATGGAACGGACCCTGAAATGGTTGTCGGCATTATCGCCGGCGGCAAGGAAGCTATGACCGAGGCAGTTGAAGGCGCAGAGGATGACAGTGCACAGGGACGCAAGGATGTCGCTGATATTCAATTATCGGACAAGGATGTGCTTGTCGGCATTGCTGCGAGCGGCCGTACGCCGTATACGATCGGAGCTCTTCAATATGGAAATGAAGTCGGTGCCGTTACTGTAGCTGTTGCCTGCACCAAAGACTCCGAAATGGGGAGAATCGCTAAATATACGATTGCACCTATCACAGGTCCCGAAGTGGTTACAGGCTCTACAAGAATGAAAGCAGGCACTGCACAAAAGCTCGTCCTGAACATGTTAACAACAGCTTCCATGATCAAACTCGGAAAAGTGTACGGCAATCTGATGGTGGATGTGCAGATGACAAATGAAAAGCTGTTTAAACGTGCTGAAAATATCGTCAAAATGGCTACAGGTGCATCTGATGAGGAAGCCCAGGCCGCTCTCAAAGAACAAAACCATAATACAAAGGCTGCGATTCTTCAAATTTTAACAGGATTAAAAGGTGAAGCAGCTGCCAGGCTTCTGGAAAAGCATAATGGCTATTTACGGGAAGCCATTGCGGAATATCATACTAAATAATCATATATATTGTATGAATTTACCTTAAAACTAAAATTAATAGGATAGAAAGCGCCCACCCGCCTTCTATCTTATTTCAGTTGTATAGACCAAAACGCCAGAGTGAATTAAATCTTTCAACTGGTATAGACATCTAAACACAAACCTTTTATAATATAAGTATCATTCAAACGGAGATGAACTGAAAATGAGCCGTCTATTACTGAAAAACGCTAGAATTATTCTGGAAAACAGCATGATCGACCAAGGGTTTATTCTAATAGAAAAAGACCGAATCTTAAAAACTGGAACTTTGGAGGAGCTTCCTGCCATAGGCCAGGATACAGAAATCATAGAACTTTCCCCTGAGCATACAATCAGTCCGGGGTTTATTGATGTTCACATTCACGGCGCTGGCGGTGCCGATACAATGGATGCAACATTTGAAGCACTAAACACGATGGCCAGTGTTTTGCCTGAAGAAGGGACGACCAGCTTCCTGGCCACGACCATCACACAGGAAAAGGAAAAAATAGAAGCAGCGCTGGTCAATGCAGCTCACTTTCAAAAAGAACAAAATACTCCTGGCCAGGCTGAAGTAATCGGAATCCACCTGGAGGGCCCGTTTATTAATGAAGCAAGAGGCGGAGCCCAGCCGAGGAATCATATACTCGAGCCTGATATTGAACTTTTTAAGCGCTGGCAGGAAGCAGCGAATGGGACCATCAAACTGATTACACTTGCACCTGAGAAAGCAAATGGCTATGAATTTATCCGCTACTTAAGTGAAAACGGTGTTGTTCCTTCAATCGGCCATAGCGATGCCATTTATACAGAAATGGAGAAAGCTGTTCAGGCGGGAGCTAAGCAGGTTACTCACCTTTTTAACGGAATGAGAGGCATGCATCACCGTGAACCTGGTGTAGCCGGCGCTTCGCTTCTATTCAAAGAATTGATAGTTGAAATGATTGCCGATGGAATCCATGTCCGGCCTGAGATGATCAAGCTTGCACTGAACGCCAAGGGCCCGGATGGAATGATTCTGATAACGGATTCCATGAGAGCAAAATGCCTGAAAAATGGCCATTATGATCTTGGCGGACAGGATGTAAAGGTTGAAAATGGCCAGGCACTGCTTGCTGACGGCACACTGGCTGGAAGCATTTTAAAAATGAAAGATTCCATAAAAAATATGATTGATTTTACTGATATTCAGCTGTCTGAAGCTGTCCAGCTTGCGAGCAGCAACCCGGCCAGACAGCTCAATATGTTTGACCGGAAAGGCAGCATTTCGGAAGGCAAGGATGCCGACCTGGTTGTACTCGATGAAAACCTTGAGGTTGCCATGACTTTCTGCAGAGGCGTCAAAGCCTTTGAACGTGAGGTGAAAAGACCTTGAAAATCATTCGAACAGCCGATTATAACGATATGAGCCAAAAAGCAGCCCAGCTGATGATTGAAAAAATTCGACAGCAGCCGGATATGACATTAGGGCTTGCAACCGGCAGCACACCAAAAGGAGTTTATGCCGAACTGATTAAAGATCATCAAAAAAATGGCACTTCTTATGAAAAAATCACGACGATTAATTTGGATGAATATATCGGCCTGCCTCCTTCCGACCCTAATAGCTACAGGCATTTCATGAATAGTGAACTATTTGATCATCTGGACATCCGGCTGGTAAACACGCACCTTCCCAATGGAGCAGCAGAAGATATGTCAAAGGAATGCGAACGGTATGAGCAGCTGATCAAGGATCTTGTCGATATCGATCTGCAGCTGCTGGGAATTGGACGCAACGGACATATCGGCTTCAATGAACCGTGCACGTCTTTTCACAGCCGAACGCATGTCGTGGACCTGGCGGAAAGTACACGTAAGGCTAACGCAAGATTTTTCAGCTCTATTGAAGACGTTCCGGCCCAAGCGATTACAATGGGAATCGCTTCGATTCTTGATAGCCGGGAAATCATCCTGCTCGCTTCAGGTTCTGCCAAGGCAGAAGCCCTCAGACAACTAGTTTATGGAGAGCCTGATGAACAGTTTCCCGCATCAGCTTTGAAGCTGCATGCGAATGTGACAATCATTGCCGATGAAGAAGCACTCAGTCTTGTCAGTAAGGATCGATGAGCACTACTAATAGTGATAGGAGAATTCCCATGATCGATAAGCAATCACCCATCCCGATATATCACCAATTGGAAGAGTATATTAAACAATTAATAGAAAACGGCATATTAAAGCCTGATGAAGCAATCCCTTCTGAGCGCGAGTATTCTGAGCAATACCAGATTAGCCGCATGACAGTCAGACAGGCATTAAACAACCTCGTCAACGATGGCTATCTATACAGGCAAAAAGGACGCGGAACTTTCGTCAACAAGCAAAAGGTCGAACAAAAGCTCCAGGGATTGACCAGCTTTACGGAAGATATGAAAGAGCGCGGCATGGTGCCGAGCAGCCGTCTAATTTCATTTGAAATCATCCCGGCCGAGCCGCAGCTGGCGAGAAAGCTTGATATAAAAGAAAACACACCTGTTTATGAAATTAAACGGGTGCGGATGGCAGATAATCTGCCAATGGCGCTGGAAACCACCTGCCTGCCTGCTAATCTCGTTAAAGGGCTTACGGAAGAAATCATCAACAAGTCACTTTACCAGCATATTGAAGAAAAATTGTCCCTGACCATCAGTGAAGCAACCCAGCAAATTGAAGCCTCCATCGCTAAGGAAACGGAAGTAAACCACTTGCAGGTCGAACCTGGGTCGCCTGTACTGCTTATTGTCCGAACTTCCTTTTTAGAGGACGGCACGCCTTTTGAGCTTGTCAAATCAGCATACCGCGCAGACCGCTATAAATTTGTTCATACGATGCAGCGCGCTGCAAAATAGGAGAAAGCCCATCAGGGTTTTCTCCTATTTTCATTTTACCATGTCCTTTTGGAAGGTTTGTCCATATTATATATATGAGGATATTTTTTTATATGAAAGGAGCGATTAGATGAAAATCATACTGGATGCCGGGCACGGATACAGCACCTCCGGCAAGCGAAGCCCTGACGGAATGAAAGAATATGAATTCAACCGTGCCGTTGCAGACCTGGCAAAGGAGATGCTGGGAAAGTATCAAAACACAGAGGTTTTCTTTGCCCATTCCGATGAACGGGACGTACCGCTAGCCGAAAGGACTGCGCTGGCAAATAAACAAAATGCGGACTGCTATGTGTCCATCCATGCCAATGCTTACGGAACGGACAGTTGGAACAGTGCAGGGGGAATCGAAACATATGTCTACCCTTCCAAGCCTCGGGAAGCACTCGCATTAGCCCAAAAAATACAGCGAAACTTAATCAGCGCGACAGGCTTGCGGGACCGGGGAGTCAAAACAGCTGATTTCCAGGTGCTTCGTGATACAAAAATGACTGCAGTACTTGTAGAATGCGGATTTATGACCAATAAAGAAGAAGCTTCCCTTCTCCGAACCCCTCTCTATCGAAAACGCTGTGCACAAGCCATTGTAAAAGCAATCGCAGAACAATACGGCTTAAGAAAGAATGATAAAATCAAACAATATAAAGTTCAAGTTGCATTTTCAGAAAAGCAGCTTGCCGAGAAACTTGCCGGGAATCTGCAGAAGGACGGCTTTAATGCCACTATCATTGAATAGCAAAAAGCCAGCATCATCACGGTGCTGGCTTTTTAACGCATTTACTTTTCCCTCGCCGGTTCAAGGATCGCTTTTTGAATGATCAGATTAACAATTGACATAATCACAGACACAAGAATCGCGGTGCCAAACCCGGCAATTTCAAATGAATCCCCCATAAAGCCATCTGTAATCATTAACGTAACAGCATTGATGACGAACAAAAACAGACCGAGCGTTAAAACAGTGACGGGCAGGGTTAATATAATCAGGATTGGTTTCACAAGAACGTTCAGGATGGAAAGCATGAAGCTGGCACCGATGGCAGCCCCAAATCCCGATAAGTAAAACGAATCCTTAAAAAAGCCGGCAATCGCTACAAATAGGACTGCATTAATCAAAATTCCAAGAATCCATCTCATTTCTTACAGCACCTCTTCATTCGGAAGCACGAACACAAGCAGAGCATATATGAGTGTCATTGGAAAAACGCCTGTTGTAAATAATAAAACAATGAAAATCACCCTTAGTATGGCAGGATCGATGCCGATCGATTTTGATAAGCCGCCCAATACCCCCGCTAATTTCCGGTTGCTGCGGGAGCGAACCAATTTATTCACAAAGAATCCCTCCTATCAAGAAAAGCGGAAGCGCCTTGCCCACCCCCGACACCACGAGGGGGTAGGCGCTCCTCCTAAAAGCTAGCGCTTTTAGTCGTGCGATGATAAAGCTGTCGAAGCGTTCCTTGTGGAGCTAGACAGTATTCGATGTTCAAAATTTTATACTATCTATCAACAGCCAAATTCCTTAGGCTTTACCAGGCTGTTGACCGCTTGATCGTGATCGCACCTGTTTTTGAGTCAGCCCTCAGCTTAAGTCCGCTGCCGCTTTCTTTTACAGACTTAAAGCGCAGCATTTTCTGAATCACTTCGCTCTTTTCTTCTATTACTTCAATACCCTCAATATCAGGGTGGAAACTGCCCAGATTGGTGCGAAGCTCTCCGCTGACAGCAGCGAAATCCGGAACAAACAGGTGGATGCTGCCTGTCGCTGCCTTCGCTTCGATCCATTCACAGCGTTCATTTTCTGCCCTGCACGTTACATTGCCATTAAAAGATTGGAGTTCGGCTTTTTTGAAGTCTCCTTCAGCTAGAATTGCGCCATTCAACGTTTCGGCTTCTACATGATCGATTCTGCTTTTTTGAATGGTAATCTGCCCGTTGGCTGTTTCAGCTTCAACATTTTTACTGTTTAAATCACTAACCGTAATCTTTCCATTGGCCGTTTTCGCTTTAAAGTTTTCCACTGTTAAGTTTTCACTTTCAATCGGGCCATTAAACATGCGGATTTTCACATTTTCATATTCAGATCTTGGAATATAGATGACCGCTTCAAGCTTCATCCACTTTTGCTGAGTGGAAAATCTCAGCCTTTGCCCTTCAATGGCAAAAATAACATCCTTCAGGAAATTTCTGCGTGCTTCATCCTGATTATCCACACGATAGACCTTAGCTTTGCATTCAACGCGGACATCACTTTGCTCCCATGGAATCACCTTAACTGTCCCATTGGCAACATCAATGTCCAGATCTTTTAAGTATGCGTCTGCATGCTGAAATATATGAGAGATCTCAACACTTTTCCCAAAATTAAAATCAAGATCCAGATCCTTCACTTTCTTAAATGCTGAATCTACAAAATCAATGATTTTTTCCTTGGCACTTTGATGCTTGGAGCTGTATGGCTCACCCTTTTTAGCTTCTTCAAACTTAACCTCAGCAGATAGCTCCTTAATTAAATCCTCCTGCTTCTGTTCCATCGTCTGATTTGTTTTTTCAAGCTGCTCCAGCAGAGTTAAAGCTTCGTCAACAGTAAGCTTTCCATCCTCGACCATTTTCAAAATACGTTTGCGTTCCTCTTTCATTCTTTGGCCCTCCTCTATTAGTTCTATTCTTGTATCAGGACTTTTACCCCTTTAATGATATTCCAGATAAGTACAATTAATAGCAGAATGATTGTGATGCCGACAGCTGCCAGAAAAAACACCGGGATTTCCTGATCATTTACTGTGAACTGGGTCACACCAGCAAAAACAATAAACGGAACAGGAACCAGCGGAATCAAATGTGATAAAAATGCGCTCTTGGCATGCCGCTTCACTTCCGTGTCTTCTGATGCAAAAAATACAATGAGCGGAAAAATAAATCCTGCGAACATAATGCTAAAATAGCTTAAGGCAGACAGAACCTTTCTTGTTTCCATTGTTTTCAGCCCCTTTATCGCAGTCTAACGGGCAGTAAGACCCCCACTTCAAGACTCAGAGAAACCAATGGAGGATAAGTGGGGTTCAAACTGCCCGTAAAGGCCCGATTAGTTCAACTAACAATCAGCGGGGGGTAAAAAAAACCCCACTGATTGAAGTTTCACTTTATCTGTCATACGGAAATGGAGCGCTAAAAGTTTCAGCCTCTTCTTCATTATAGAAAATCAAAGGAGTATTTTCCTCCATATTTCTAAAAATACATCTGCAGGCTGAGGGGGTCCATAGCCTCAAGTCGCATAGCCTTTTCTATAATAAAAACCGCCTTTCTTGAAAAGACGGTTTTATGGTTATGTCCTATTTATAGGCAGCTGCCAGGTCAGTGCGCGGCGCTTCCTTCTTTTTCACTTCGTCGATTTTATTGACAAACATTTGGAATACTTTTCGTTTTTCATCCAAATCACGTATGTATTCTTTCAATTCGTTATACTTCTCTTCAAAAGGCTTATGATACATTTCGCGGATATTATCAATAATCTCTTCGTTCACAGTAGACTGGATAACCTGTTTGGTAATTCCGTATTTATAGGAATATACTTTGAGTTCTTTTTTAACATCCTCATATTCATTATTAATCTGATCCAAAACCTCGGAAATATCCTCTTTCCATTCTTCCAGAGACTTCGCTAAATAATCCTCCATAATGACCTCCCCTTCTGTATCCAGACAATAGTTTCCCTTATATAGGAGTATAACGCTGCTTGGTTACATTGGTTTTGCTGGAACATTACATTGCGTTATCAATTAATAGAAGGAGAGGCAAATAAATTTCCAATAAACTAAAATGAGTAATTATCTATAATCTTATCCGCAATCAGCTCATATCCCTGTCCGTTCGGATGAAGGGAATCAGCGAAGTACTGTTTCTTATTTTTCCCCTTGAACAGTTCATTGGTAGAAATGTAGGTGATATTTTTATCTTCTGCTGCTTTTTTTCTTATGGATTCGTTCCAATGGTCAATATATTTTTCAATCTGGTCGCCGTCCGGATAGGGATTGTATAGTCCGAGCAGGATAACAGGTGCATCACGGTTGGCGGTTTCCAGTGTTTCCAGGATTCCGTTCAGTTTATCCTCATAAATGTCTTTTGCTTCAACAAGCTTTTCGTGATGGAGCGGGTACAGATCGCCGCCGTTGCTTTTCAGCAAATCGTTTGTGCCAATATATACGATAAACATATCTGCATTTTTGATATCCTGTGCCACTTTCGGCTTTAGCATTTGCTTGAGAACATCAGAAGATTTATAGCCATAAACTCCATGATTCGTTATTGTATAATTCTTATCCGGATAGGTCCGATCCAGTTTGCTCTGCAGCCTGCCAATATAGCCCTCTTCCGTTTCATCTCCATATCCGTAGGTAAGCGAATCGCCAAAAGCTGCAATCGCCTGACTGCTTTCAGCCTTTTTTTCTTCTCCAAGAAATGTGATGGATAGATAGATGCCGAACCCAAGCAAAATAAGGCCTGCCAAAAGGTAGATTTTATTTTTCATAGTGAATGTTCCTTTCTTGGTTGAGACTAGTGAAGGTTTCTGCAGACGCATGTTCTATACCCCTCATCCCGGAGAATTAATCTTTCTTCCATAAAAAAGAAGCAGTACCAAAACGGCACTGCTTCCTCTTAATTAAGCGTTTGTCACGCCCTCTTTTTCTTCAATTTGCTTTTTCATTCTCAGGCGGTCTCTTTCCAGGATTGGTTTGAGATACTTACCTGTATAAGATTCTGGAACTTCGGCAATTTTTTCCGGTGTACCTGCTGCTAAGATGGTACCGCCCTTATCTCCGCCTTCAGGTCCAAGGTCAACGATATAGTCTGCTGCCTTGATGACATCAAGATTATGCTCAATAACCAGTACCGTGTCTCCATTTTCAACAAGACGCTGAAGGACCACGAGCAGTCTTGAGATATCATCAACATGAAGACCTGTTGTCGGCTCATCAAGAATGTACAGGGAGCGGCCCGTTGAACGGCGGTGCAATTCGGAAGCAAGCTTGACACGCTGCGCTTCACCGCCGGACAATGTTGTCGCAGGCTGTCCCAAAGTGATGTAGCCCAGGCCAACATCATAAATCGTCTGCAGCTTACGGCGGATTTTAGGGATATTTTCGAAAAACTCCAGTGCATCTTCCACTGTCATATCGAGAATCTCCGAAATATTCTTCCCTTTGTACTTTACTTCAAGCGTTTCCCTGTTATAGCGTTTGCCATGACAGACTTCACATGGGACATACACATCAGGCAGAAAGTGCATTTCAATCTTGATGATCCCGTCTCCGCGGCATGCTTCACATCGTCCGCCTTTTACATTGAAGCTGAAGCGCCCCTTTTTGTAGCCGCGCACTTTTGCTTCATTGGTTGAAGCAAACACATCACGAATATCATCAAACACTCCGGTATATGTTGCCGGGTTGGAACGAGGCGTCCGCCCGATTGGAGATTGGTCGATATCAATGACTTTATCCAGGTGATCGATACCTTTAATTTCTTTATGCCCACCCGGCTTTGCTTTGGCTCTATGGAGCTTTTGGGCCAGCCCTTTATGAAGAATTTCATTGATTAATGTACTTTTTCCTGAACCGGATACGCCAGTAACGGAAATAAAAGTGCCGAGCGGGAACTTAACGTTCACATTTTTAAGATTGTTTTCTTTAGCCCCTTTAATTTCAATAAAGCGTCCGTCGTTCTTGCGGCGCTCAATTGGAAGCGGAATGAATTTCTTGCCTGACAAATATTGCCCTGTCAGGGAGTTTGGATCATCCATTACCTGCTGAGGCGTACCCGCTGAAACGATTTGTCCGCCATGAACCCCTGCTCCCGGGCCCACATCAATTAAATAGTCGGCTGCCACCATCGTATCTTCATCGTGTTCTACCACAATCAGGGTGTTGCCGATATCACGCATATTTTTCAGCGTATCAATCAAACGGTCATTATCACGCTGATGGAGACCAATGGAAGGCTCGTCCAGAATATAGAGTACACCTGTCAGGCGCGAACCGATTTGTGTGGCAAGGCGAATACGCTGTGCTTCACCCCCGGACAAAGTTCCCGCTGCCCGGCTTAATGTCAGGTAATCAAGCCCGACATTAATGAGGAAGCCCAGCCGCTCCTTAATCTCACGGAAAATGAGATTCGCAATCTTCATTTCTTTTTCAGAAAGTGTCAGATTCTCAAAAAAGCTGAATGCTTCCTCAATCGAATATTCTGTTACATGTCCGATATGCTTTCCGGATACAAGCACCGCAAGAGTTTCCGGCTTCAGACGGTAGCCTTTACAGGAAGGACATGGATGCTGGGCCATGTATTTTTCCATTTGTTCCCGGATATAATCAGAGCTTGTTTCTTTATAGCGGCGCTCCACATTGCGGATGACACCTTCAAAATGGATATAATTCTCCCTCACCTGGCCAAAATCGTTTTCATATCGGAAATAAATGCTGTCCTTGGCGGATCCGTATAAAACTTTATCAAGCAAGTGTTCAGGAATATCCTTAACCGGCAGGTCCATATCAATTCCATAATGATTGCAGACTGCCTCCAGCAGCTGAGGGTAATATTGAGAGCTTGTCGGTTCCCATGGGGCAATGGCATTTTGCTTTAATGAAAGATCCTTATTGGGTATTACCAGATCAATATCTACCTCTAGCTTTGAGCCCAATCCGTCACATTCCGTACAGGCACCAAACGGACTATTAAAAGAGAACATTCTTGGCTCAAGTTCGCCGATTGAAAATCCGCATTGAGGACAGGCGTGGTTCTCGCTGAACAGCAGTTCTTCTTCCCCAATTACATCCACAAGCACCTTGCCATTGCCCAGATTCAAAGCGGTTTCCAATGAATCTGCCAGCCGCGGCGCTACGCCTTCTTTTACGACAATCCGGTCGATTACTACTTCAATAGAATGCTTTTTGTTTTTTTCCAGCTCAATGTCATCACCGAGATCCATCATTTCCCCGTCGACACGGACACGGACAAACCCCTGCTTTTTGACATCCTCAAACACTTTTACATGCGTGCCTTTCCGGCCGGATACAAGCGGAGCCATAACCTGGAGTTTTGTTCTTTCAGGGTATTCCATAATCCGGTCAACCATTTGTTCAATGGTCTGTGAGGAAATTTCAATATTGTGAATCGGACAGGTGGGACGCCCCACCCGTGCAAATAATAATCGCAGATAATCATATATTTCTGTCACCGTTCCCACTGTGGAACGAGGATTTCTGCTTGTCGTCTTTTGATCAATTGAAATGGCAGGTGACAGCCCTTCGATCGCATCTACATCAGGCTTATCCATCTGACCGAGGAATTGCCGTGCATAAGCAGATAATGATTCCACATAGCGGCGCTGCCCTTCTGCATAAATCGTATCAAAAGCCAGTGAGGATTTTCCTGAACCTGAAAGTCCTGTCAGGACGACAAGCTTATCTCTCGGAATGGTGACATCAATATTTTTCAGATTATGGGCTCTGGCACCCTTTACAATCAGTTTATCCATCGCCATTTTCACGTCATCCTTCCGCTTTCAGCTCTAATATTAAATCACGAAGCTCGGCAGCCCTTTCGAAATTCAGGGATTTGGCCGCTTCCTTCATTTCTTTTTCCATATCGCCGATCAGTTTCTCGCGCTCTTTCTTGTTCAGCTTGCCGAGCTTTGCTGACGGCTGGTATTCTTCCTGCTCTTCTGCCGCATGGGTTGCACGGATTGAATCGCGTATATCCTTTTGGATGGTCATTGGCGTGATGCCATGCTTCTCATTGTACTCTTCCTGAATGGAACGGCGGCGCTTTGTTTCACTGATGGCTTTTTCCATGCTGTCGGTGATCCGGTCTGCATACATAATGACATGGCCATTCGCATTACGCGCTGCACGTCCAATCGTCTGGATGAGTGAACGTTCTGACCGGAGGAAACCTTCTTTATCAGCATCAAGTATGGTAACGAGAGACACTTCAGGAATATCAAGCCCCTCCCTCAGAAGATTGATGCCTATTAACACATCGTACTTGCCAAGACGGAGCTCGCGGATAATTTCAATCCGCTCAAGCGTTTTTACTTCTGAGTGCAGATACTGCACTTTAATGCCGATTTCCTTTAAATAGTCAGTTAAGTCCTCAGACATCTTCTTCGTTAAAGTGGTCACAAGAACACGTTCGTTTTTCTGGATGCGCTCCTGAATTTCGCCAATAAGGTCATCGATTTGCCCTTCGATTGGACGGACATCGATGGTTGGGTCAAGCAGGCCGGTTGGGCGGATAATTTGCTCCACCATTTCCGGTGTATGCTCAAGCTCATAAGGGCCAGGTGTTGCCGAAACAAAAACAGCCTGCTTCACATGCTTTTCGAACTCGGTAAACGTAAGCGGCCTGTTATCCATGGCTGAAGGCAAACGGAAACCATGGTCCACAAGCACGGATTTTCTTGCCTGGTCACCATTGAACATACCGCGGATTTGCGGCAGAGTAACGTGCGATTCATCAATCACGATTAGAAAGTCTTCCGGAAAGTAATCCAGAAGGGTATATGGAGTTGAACCAGCTGGCCTTAACGTAAGATGGCGGGAGTAGTTTTCAATTCCGGAACAAAAACCCATCTCTCTCATCATTTCAAGGTCATAACGGGTCCGCTGCTCGAGGCGCTGGGCTTCAAGCAGCTTATCGTTTTCTTTTAATTCAGCAAGGCGCACTTCCAGTTCTTTTTCAATGTTCTGGATGGCGATTCGCATTTTTTCTTCACGCGTTACGAAGTGGGATGCCGGAAAGATCGCAACATGCTCTCGTTCACCCATGATTTCTCCGGTGAGTGCATCTACTTCACGGATCCGGTCTATCTCATCTCCGAAAAACTCTACACGGATACAATGCTCATCCCGTGATGCCGGGAAAATCTCTACAACATCCCCGCGCACACGGAAGGTGCCGCGCTGGAAGTCGATATCATTGCGCTCATACTGGATGTCAACGAGCCTGTGAAGAAGCTGATTCCTCTCAATCTCCATTCCGGTTCTGAGAGATAACACCATTTCACGGTATTCTTCAGGAGAACCCAAGCCATATATACAAGACACACTGGCAATAATGATGACATCATTGCGCTCAAATAATGAAGAAGTCGCCGAGTGGCGAAGCTTATCAATTTCATCATTGATGCTTGCATCTTTTTCAATAAAGGTATCTGTAGAAGGCACATACGCCTCCGGCTGATAGTAGTCATAATAGCTGACAAAATATTCAACAGCATTGTTTGGAAAAAAGTCCTTGAATTCACTGTATAACTGCCCTGCAAGTGTCTTATTATGGGCAATGACAAGCGTTGGCTTGTTAACCTCTTTTATTACATTCGAAACCGTGAAGGTTTTTCCCGTTCCTGTTGCACCCAAAAGCGTCTGGTGCTTCTTGCCGGAGTTAATACCCTCCACAATCTTTTTGATTGCCCCAGGCTGGTCGCCCTGAGGGGAATATTTTGAGACTAATTCAAATTGATCCTTCACCTAAAAGCCTCCCGTTCAAATTACTTTTATCTATATATTAATCACAAACCAGCATTGAAAGAATTTAAGATCCGGGATGCATGGCTGATTTGTCAGTTTTTTACTCAAAACTCATATCATCATTCTACCACAAAGAGCCTAAAACAAACCAATAATATGCGAACGGATATTCGTTTTTTTATTTTCACTGAGAAAATATTGCTTGGGAAATATGCCGAATTTTTGAGGGGTATGTCGAAGCAAGGTCAATCAAACGTTTGATTAACAGCGTGTAATTCAATCAATCGTTTGATTGATATCCATTTAAAATTGATCTGACGCAAGCATAAATACAGCTAAAATTTCATTAAACAAAAAACCTGTCGATAAGTTTGTTCGACAGGTTCCGCAAAAATTATTTCGCACTTGGTTTTGTTTTGGGCTTCAATTTTTGAGCGTACCAAAACCCGACAGTCAGCGAAAGTGCGTCTATAACAATTAAGGCAAAAGAATTTGTGTAGCCTTTATAAACAGAAGCAGCAATCAGTCCCACAGTTAATACAAGCCCAATCACACGATTATAGCTTACTCTCGTAAAGAGCAATACCAGCAGGCCAGGCAGCAGAAGTGCTGACAAATATTTTAATGCCAATTAAAACACCTTCTTTTGTTTATTCACAAAAATTCAAGGTTTCTACCATTAGAATAGCTTTTCAAAAGAAGATGTACAAGTTTTTTCAGTGTTATTCCTTACGTTCTTTCACATAATAAGAAAAAGAACTGATTATGGAGGAATGCATCATGGCAAGAAGAAAAAGACGCCCGCTTGTGCCTGAATCAAGAGCGGCCTTAGACCAGCTGAAAAATCAGGTAATGGCAAACCAGGGATACCGTGTTGACAGTGAAAATCCTGATGGCGTGAAATATGAAATTGCTGATGGCGTGAAATATGAAATTGCTGAGGAGGCAGGTGTGCCTTTGAAGCCGGGCTATAACGGCCGTCTTACATCAAAACAGGCAGGAACAGTGGGCGGGAAGATTGGCGGCAGTATGGTAAAGGAACTTATTCGGATGGCACAGGAACGAATGAAGCAACAGTAGGTAATTGTGAACTTTGGGAAAAGAATTATTAAATTGAGGAAACGAGCACTAAATTTGAGGAAAAGATTCAGCAAATTAGGGAAGGAAACCTCCAATTTGAGGAAAAAACTCACTAAAATAAGGAAAAGCTATCCCGCAAAAGGATAGCTTTTGTTCTTATTCAGCAGCTTTCCGCTCTAGAAATTCCTGTTTAATGGATTTAAGCAGCTCCTGATCCGTTACCAGCTGGAAGGCAGTAAGTGCGAGACCCTTTGCTCCAGTTATCAGTGCTTCGTCTCCTTTTACAGATGCTGCAGCCTCCCGAAACGGAACTGTATGGGCAACAAGATCATCAGCACCAATTTTAATATAAGGATGAATGGTTGGTACCACTTGGCTGATGTTGCCTGCATCAGTTGAGCCGATTCCATCTCTGTCCCCTGCCACGACAGTTTCTCCCAAGTCCTCAATCACTTCTTTAAACACTTGGTCATATGTCTTGTTTAACAGCAGGTTGTCAACTTCATTTTGAAAAGCAATGACATTCAGCTTTGCTCCTGTTGCCAATGCGGCGCCTTCAGCGACAGCTTTAACCTTCCGTGTTACCTCATTTAAATTGGTTCTGGTTGAAGCACGGATGAAGAATCTGGCTTTTGCATACTCAGGGATAATATTAGGAGCATCCCCGCCATGAGTAATAATTCCATGGATTCGCACATCATCCTTTAACTGCTGGCGTAAAGCATTTATTCCGTTAAACAGCTGAATAACTGCATCAAGGGCATTGATTCCTTCCTCCGGTGAAGCTGCCGCATGGGCAGGCTTGCCGATAAACTCGAAGTCAAGCGGATCTACTGCCAGTGATGAACTGGTCAGGCGGGTATGGTTTGACGGATGAACCATAAGGGCGGCATCAACGCCTTCAAGCAAGCCATACTTCACAAAGCTTCCTTTTGCACTTCCATTTGGCCCGCCTTCTTCTGCCGGGGTTCCAAATACTACTGCTTCTCCACCGGTCTCGTCAATGACCTTGCTCAATGCAATGGCTGCTGCCACACTTGTCGTTCCTATGATATTGTGACCGCATCCATGGCCCAACCCGGGAAGGGCATCATATTCTGCAAGGAATGCAATGGACGGCCCCGGCTTATCAGATTTTTTCCGGGCCAGGAAAGCTGTTTCATGCCCCGCCACTGCTCGCTCTACTTCAAACCCTTCCTTCTCAAGGATGCCTGAAAGTAAGCCCGAGGCAAAAAACTCCTCATTTCCTATTTCCGGGTTTGCATGGATCTGGTGGCTTGTGGAAAGGTAAAGTTCTTTTTTATCATCAACATTCTCCTTGATTGCTTCTTTCAGTTCGGATAGTGCTTTTACAGGTGCAGTCATCATTGTTCCTCCTTTATAAATTAATTACCAGCCAATATCACTTAAAGGAATGAAAGTCGGAATCATGCTTCCGTCATATTCTTTCGTGATGAAATCAGCTACATCATCTTCCTGGTAAAGTTCAGCAATTCTCTTAAGCGTTTTGTTATCCTTGTCTTCTGTTCTGACAGCAATGATATTTACATACGGAGTAGCGGTTTCGCTTTCAATAAAAACTGAATCCTTAGTTGGGTTAAAGCCTGCATCTACAGCAATTCCGTTATTGATTACAGAAGCAGAGACATCCGGAAGTGCACGCGGTGTCTGCGCTGATACCATTTCTACAAATTCAAGGTTCTTCGGATTTTCAACGATTTTATTCAAGTCCAGGTTTCCGTCATAGTCCTCGGACAATTTGATCAGCCCGGCTTCCTCCAGTAAAAGAAGGGCTCTTCCGCCATTTGAAGCATCATTTGGAATGGCAATTTTGCCGCCTTCCGGAATGTCTTCTACAGATTTTACTTTTTCAGAATAAAGACCCATTGGTGCTAATACAGTTGTCGCTATTGGGGTAAGATCCATATTATGCTCTTTAATAAAAGTGTCAAAATAAGCGACTGTTTGGAATGCATTCACATCAAGATCGCCTTCTGCAAGGGCAACGTTTGGCTGCACATAGTCAGAGAATGTCACAACTTCAATTTCAATGCCTTCCTTTTCAGCCTTTTCTGCAATAAAGTCCCAGATGCGTGTATCAGAACCGCTGACACCTAATTTAATTTTCTTTGTTTCTTCTCCGCCAGTCGTGCTTGAGCATGCTGCAGTGAACACAGCCAATGCTAAAATAATAAATGTTAAAAATAGTTTTTTCATGATGTATTTCCTCCTCATTTATCTTCTTCTGATTTTTTTGGATAAAATATTCCCGAATGACTGCAGGCCCTGAACCATGACAACTAAGATCGCAACGGTAATCAGCATGACTGTTGTATCGAATCGCTGGTAGCCGTAGGTAATGGCGAGGTCACCAAGCCCGCCGCCTCCGACTGCCCCGGCCATGGCTGATGCTCCGACCAATCCGATTGTCGCAATTGTAAAGCCTAATACCAGCGAACTGAGTGCTTCCGGAATCAAGAATTTAATAATTATCTGGCCCGGTGTTGCACCCATTGCTTCTGCAGCTTCTATGACTCCCGGATCTACCTCAAGCAATGAGTTTTCTATTAATCTTGCAATATAGGGCCCGGCATAAAATACCAGCGGCACTACGGCTGCAGCCGTACCAATCGATGTTCCGACAATAAGCCTGGTAATTGGGATAATGGCTACCATTAAAATGATGAAGGGAACAGATCTGAAAATATTAATAATGCTGTTTATGATGTTAAAAACAACGAGGTTTTCCAGCAGATGCCCTTTCCTTGTCACGACAAGCAATATGCCAAGCGGCAGTCCGATAACAGCTGAAAACAGCAATGAGAATGCCACCATTTGGACCGTTTCGATTAAGGCTTCTATGATTTTTTCCTGATTAACTAGCACGTGATGTCACTTCCTTTATTGAAACTTTTTCCTGGCTGATGTACTGAATAGCACGTCTGATTTCACTGTCCGGACCCTGGAATTCAACAATCAGGTTGCCAAAAGGTGTTCCCTGAAGTTCAGTAATATTTCCAAACAGGACGTTGAAGTCGATATTAAACTTTTTGGCAACCTGCGAGAGCAGCGGCTGTCCGGCAGAACTTCCAACAAAGTTGATTCTAAATACCTTTTGAAGCCCTTGCTGTCTTTCGATCACTTCTTTAATGGAGTCAGGTATTTGATCATTCATGACAGTGCTGACAAAGTTTTTCGCTGTTTGTGTATTTGGTGAGGAAAAGACATTAAAGACGGTTCCTTCTTCGATAATTTTTCCTGCCTCTATGACAGCGACACGATCACAGATCTCTCTGATTACAGACATTTCATGTGTAATGATCAGAATAGTAATGTTGTATTCTTTATTTATTTTTTTCAGCAGTTGCAGGATAGAGCTGGTTGTCTGCGGATCCAGAGCTGAAGTCGCTTCATCACATAATAGAATGGAAGGCTGGGTCGCCAGCGCCCTGGCAATTCCGATCCGCTGCTTTTGACCGCCTGACAGCTGATCGGGATAGCTGTTCGCCTTGTCTGCAAGCCCCACGAATTCTAATAGTTCTTGGACACGCTTTTTTATTTCATCCTTAGGGACCTTAGCCAGTGTGAGCGGCATCGCCACATTGGCAAACACTGTTTTCGAGTTTAAAAGGTTAAAATGCTGAAAGACCATCCCGATGTTTCTTTTCACTTCGCGAATTTCTCTTACAGATAAAGCCGTCAGATCATGTCCGCTGACAATGACCTTTCCTGAAGTCGGCTTCTCCAGCCAATTGACACAACGGATCAAAGAACTCTTTCCCGCACCGCTGAAGCCGATCACACCGAAAATCTCACCCTTATTAATCTTTAAGTCTATTCCATTTAAAGCAGCTACCTGCTGTCCTCCGCTTTCATAGACTTTCTTTAAATTCTGAAACTCTATCATTCAGCATCTCTCCTTTTCTAAAGTTATATCTTATTATTCCTATGCAAAAACTAAGAATTATATCCTGAAATTTACCCCTTCCATCAGAAGAGGTTTTTTGAAGTCCTCTCCTTATCTTTCAGGCTTTCGCCTGCTGGATTTGGCACAGTGCAGTCTGCCTGCTGCCGAAGCTTCATTGGGCCAGGTCCCTCTGCTTCTCTCGATAAGAATTATTCATATGTTTATGAATAGAATCCCGCTGTATTTTCCGGGTAAAACAAAAACCCTCTTCTAAAGAAAGAAGAGGGCAGCATTTATCAATGGTCCTCTCCTTATCTTTCAAGCAATGCTTGCTGGATTTGGCACGGTACACGCTGTCCGCTGCCGAGGTGTCATAGGGCCAGTCCCTCAACCTCTCTTGATAAGAAGATTTTTATTATTCGGTTGTTAATATGCTTATTACTTTACCACCATAAAGAAAAGGATGTCAATCATTATTTTTCAAATATTTTCACTTGGCCCATTTTCATAAATTTCTGTTACTTTAATAGAGCTATCTTTACGGTGAATAATCATCACACCTGCCAGAGCGATCATACCACCCGCAATGGATAACATAGCCGGCACCTCTCCCAGCCAAATCCACGCAATAACAAACGCTATTGCTGGTGTCAGGTAAAGAGAGCTTGTCGCTTCAGAAGCCCCTCCTACGGACGCAAGAAAAGCGAGGGCAATATATGGAATTACCGTTGGAAAAATCCCCAAATAGAGGACACTTAAAGTGGATTCGGCCGACGCATGAAAAATCTCATTACCAAGCCCAGGAAGATAAATCAGCATAAAACTAGTCCCTGCCCATACCGTATATGATGTAAATGACAAAAATCCGTATTTATTTAAATATTTAGTCTGAAACACGAAATAGATGCTTTCTGAAATGGAAGCAAGCAGGACGAATAAAATACCGGTTTGAATTTCAAGCCCGCCTCCTATACCAAGCGAAATAAGTGCGGCACCCGCAAAACTGACTGCGGAACCAGTCCACCTTACCCTTCCAAACCTTTCCCTTAAAAATAGAGCAGCCAAAGCAGCCGAAAAGATCGGAGTCATTGATACAATCAAGCTTGCCGGCCCGGCGCTTACTGTTTTTTCCCCAATGTTGAGTGCTGTATGATAAACCGTAAAACCAAGGAATCCAAGTATAAAAATAGCAGGAAGATCTTTTATATCCGGAAGACGCATCCTTGTCAGCAGTGCTAAGACACCAAGTGCAGCGGAACCTACTAAAAGTCTAAAAAGGGCAAGGTGCTCAGGGGAGTACGATTCAAGTCCAGCCCGAATTCCCGGGAATGCGGATGCCCAGAGAATGATGATAGAACTATGTGCCCCGATAATCATTAGTTTTTTATGAGCCAATTTCATCCCCCTTATCAACATTTCCAGCCATTATCTGTGCTGCTTTTCATGATAGTCAATAACTGATACAATGTCCTCAACCAATTAGGAAAGAATTTTACCAGCCAATTTTCATGAAGGCGGTTATATAGATGGATACAACACAATTGCCAAAATATCAGCAAGTTATTGAGACTATTAAAGAAAAGATTTCCAAAGGTGAATGGCCAATCGGAAGTAAAATTCCAAGCCAGCGGAAACTGGCTGAGGAGTTTGGAGTAAACCGAAGCACAATTATCACTGCTCTGGAAGAACTTGCTGCAGATGGACTAATAGAAGGGAAAACGGGGGTTGGCACTAAGGTTATTAATAATACATGGACTCTGCTCGCTTCAAGGCAGTCTGCCAACTGGAGTGAATATATCGATACAGGGATACACAGAGCCAGCGAAAAGATCGTTCAGGAAATTAATGACTTAGAAATGGATCCCACTTTTATACAGCTCAGCAAAGGAGAGCTTTCCCCTGAAATTTTCCCTGTGCAAACGATGAAGAAAGTTCTAAAGGAAGCTGCTGATGAATTGTGTGAACTCGGTTATGAGGAACCAAAGGGGTATTTGCCATTAAGACAGGCAGTCAGTGAGTATTTGGCAGCATACGGAATCTTCGCATCTCCTTCCTCCATACTTATTGTTTCTGGAGGGCTGCAAGCGCTGCAGCTTGTTTCACTCGGACTTGTGCAAAGAGGGGCACCCGTATTTCTGGAAAAGCCCTCTTACTTATATTCTTTACAGCTTTTCCGATCATCAGGCATGAATTTAAAAGGATTGCCAATGGATAAGGAGGGAATTATCACGAAAAGCATCTCTTTGAAGAAATACGAAAAAGGGAAATCCATTTTATACACGATTCCTTCCTATCATAATCCTACTGGAATTTTAATGACAGAAAAAAGACGGAGAGAACTGCTTGATGTATGCAGAACAGAACAGCTGCCAATTGTGGAAGACGATATTTACCGTGAGCTATGGCTTGATGAAGTGCCCCCTCCACCATTAAAAGCAATGGACAAAAACGGCCAGGTCCTTTATATGGGAAGCTTGTCGAAAACATTGAGTCCCGGACTTCGAATAGGCTGGGTAGCAGCACCTGAACCTGTTATCGACCGGCTTGCCGATCTTAAAATGCAGACTGACTATGGTTCAAGTTCACTTTCACAAAGGGTAGCTGAAAAATGGCTGTCCACCGGCCTCTATCAAAAGCATATGGAAAATGTACGTGAGCAGTTGAGAATTCGTCGTAATACTGCCCTAAATGCATTAGATGCTCACTTGTCCGGGATAGCAGAATGGAATTCTCCGGAAGGAGGTTTTTTTATATGGCTGAAAGTACCGTCTAATATTTCAATTCGAATCCTCTATCGGCAGGCTATTTCAAGAAAGCTGCTGATTAATCCCGGCAGCATATACAGTGACGGGCCGAATCATTTTATACGAATTTCATATGCTTATGCCTCTCTGGGGGAACTGCAGGAAGGTATATTCATCCTTGGAGAGGAAATTAGAAAGCTCCAATGAGAATAGTACCTAACAAGGTATCCTTTTCACAGTTGTTGGCATAGAGTGAAATTTATCCTATATGTCAATCTAAACATGTATTGTATAATGATGGAAAAGTGCCATTTTCCAAAAGGAGGGACAGAAAATGATTATGACCGAGAATCCTGCAGATTTATTCGCGGACAAAGTGGAAGCGAGGAATCTGCAGCTGGCCATTCAGCATTCCAGCGATGTGATTGCAAGAGTGACAAAAGAAGGCATTGCTTTATATGTCTCCCCTTCCTGCTTGCCGATGCTGGGATATTCGCAGCAGGACTTTTATCGAAGCAGCCTTTATACATACTGCCATCCAAATGACCGGGACCTTTTAAAAGATGCATTAGCCGAACTCGAACAGCTTCCGCAAAAACGGGAGACCTTTCGCTTCAGGCATAAGGAAGGGCATTATCTGTGGCTTGAAGCCAATTTTTCAGTCATTAATGACGATAAAGAAATGATGTGCATCATCCGGGATATGACACAGAGAATTATCATGGAAGAGGAGATTCTTGAAACACAGGAGAAGTACCGCTTTCTGGTGGAGTACTCCAAGGATACGATAGGAATGGTGACACAAAAAGGGATTTGGACCTACATCAATAATGAAGGAAAGAAGCTTTTCGGATTCACGAGCATCAAAGAGATGATCGGCACCTCCCTCCACGACTACACTCCTCCTTCAGAACATTCCACTCTCGATGATTTTCTGCAAACAAAGCTAAGTGTGAATTTTGAGCTTAATCTGATCCGGACTGACGGGCGAATGAGAAAAGCCGAAGTCCAGCTGATTCCAACCACTTTCAAGAACAGAAAGGTCTACCAGATCATTATTAAAGATGTGACTGGACAAAAGAAGACGGAAGAAAAGCTGCAGAATGCTGAAAAACTTTCGGTTGTCGGTCAGCTTGCCGCAGGCATTGCCCATGAGATCCGCAACCCGCTAACAGCCATAAAAGGCTTTACACAGTTATTATACGAAGAACATAAAGGCGATTTCGCGGAGGTTATTCTTAATGAGCTGGAGCGGATTGAAGGCATCGTCAATGACCTGCTCGTTCTCGCCAAACCTCAAATCACCGAAATGGAAGAAACCTGCCTGACAAACGTTGTAAAAAGTGTGATCACTCTTTTAAACAGCCAGGCAGTTATGGAGAATATCATGATCGAACTAACACAGTCACCCGGCGAGTTTTATGTTAAATGTGAAAAGGATAAAATTAAACAGGTGCTGATTAACATCATTAAGAACTCGATTGAAGCCATGCCGATGGGCGGGAAAATAAATGTGGATATCCGCCAGGAGGACCATTGTGTCATCATCAGTGTCGAGGATGAAGGAATTGGCATACCTGAAGAACGCCTCGCCAAACTGGGAGAGCCGTTTTACAGCACAAAAGAAAAAGGCACAGGCCTTGGCATTATGATCTGCAAAAAAATCATTAAAAACCATGGCGGAAACCTTTACATCCACAGCAGGGAAAATGAAGGAACAACGGTCCGGATTACTTTGCCGCTTTCCTGAATTAAAGAAGCCAGATGCCTGAACTGGCTTCTTTAATTTTGGATGATAAACTCCTGGTCCTTCCCTCTATCCCCAATATGTACCCTTTCCTTATAAAAAATCTCTTCCTCTGACATAAGCATCACTGTTGAACTCCTGGTTCCGTAGCCTTTGCTTTTGATAAATAAAGGAGACAGAATCCGCTCCCACTCAAGTGAAACTCCTGTTTTCGGAAGCATGTCATCAGGGGCAGGGTCTGCATTCTGGAGAAGTGTGAACAAGTCTTCGGTAAAATTCCCAGAAGCATGATTTATTATCTTAGATAAGCCCTCCTTCCCCTTTTTCACCTTTGGCCACTCGGTATTCAGCACATGATTGCTGACCCCGTACACTCCTGGTTCAAGCTGCTCTAGTCTATCTTCCACGTTCGAATAATAAAAGAGCTCCTCCAAATTGCCCGCAAGCAGATTGTAGCCGGGATAGCTGCTGCGATGTTCAGATGCTATTTTCATAAAATCAGCAGGCGAAGCACTGCCTTTCAGAAAATCCGCCACCAAATCTCCTCTTGACCTCTTGCCATCTGTCACTTCGTTCGGATCGCGGTAATTTGTAAGAGCTGCAAATCGTTCAGTCTTTGTGACACCCATCCACGTCCCCATCTTGCTTAAATCGCGTCCAGCCAGAATAGCGGGATGGTCCTCCCAAAAATGGGCCGGTGCAGTGGGGCGCTCATAAAATTCATCGCGATTAGCGGCAACGATAAGCTTGTATACAGGATGGACTTTGTATGCGAAAAGGATTAAACACATTTGGATCACTGCTTTCGTTTTATTTATTATTTTAACTTTTCGGGAGGGAAAAATAAAAAATACCCACTTTAGTTATGTGAAATATTAGATAAATTCTAATACATGTTAGATCAGATAGAGATTATGCCAGATAAATCTTTTAACATGCTAGAAAAAACCAACAAGTTGTAACATATTTGATGAATCATGTTAGATAAATATAGCAATAAAAAAAGCCCCTTTCTTAAAAGGAGCTTAATCAAATTAAGTAACTGCACCTTCCCTCGCTGTCTTCCTCGCCCTTAAAAATCTAACTGTATTCAAAACAATCGTTTTGGTCACAGCATAAGTAGGTATTGCCAGGATCATGCCGAGGATACCGGCAAGATTGCCTGCAACCAGCAGTAGGATGATGATGGTGGCCGGATGTGTGTTTAAGGTTTTTCCCAGAATCAGCGGTGACAGCACATTCCCCTCTATCTGCTGGGCTATCACAATGACTACGACAACCAGTAAGGCTTTAGTCGGCGAGTCAAAAAGTGCGACGATTACAGCGGGGGCACCGCCAAGAAACGGCCCGACATAAGGGATGATATTGGTTATGGCAACAATAAGCGCCATGACTAGCGCATATGGCAAATCGATGATTAAATAGCCAATAAACGAAAGTGTTCCAACAAATAATGCCACTGTAATCTGCCCCTGGATGTAGGAAGAAAGAGTCTCTCCTGTTTCCTTAAGCGTTTTAACTCCCTCTTCCCTGTAAGAAGCAGGAAGAAACTTTGAAACAGCAGCAGGGAACTTATCTCCATCCTTAAACATATAAAACAGCAGGAATGGCACCGTTACAATTGTGATCGCAATATTGGTGACCAGGCTGACAATTCCTGCTACCCCCTCCGTCACACGGCTTGGGAGGGTATTGGCATATTCCATAATGCGGGCTTCAATTTCTTCAAGCAATATGTAGTCCTGCGTCAAAAACCATTTAAACTCTTCAGTGTTAGACATTGAAGTAACAAAGTCTCTTGTCGTTTTCGCATACCCCGGCAGGTCGTTGAATAATTCAGTCACCTGTCTGCTGATAAGCGGAGCAATGTTGCCAATAACAAGCATCACTAAGCCGATAACAGCTGCATAGATGATTAATATCGCTGCCGTTCTTGGCACCTTGTAGCGCTGGAGCAATCTTACCAGCGGACTCAATAAGAAATAGAGAAATCCCGATATAATGATTGGAAAAAATAATGTTGACGCAAAAATACCGACCGGTTCAAACAGAAAGGAAATTTTCGTTGATACATAAATGATTGTTAAAATAATCAGCAATTGCAAAGTCCAGTACTGCAGTTTTTTCTTTGCCACAATGTCACCTTTTTTCCTTTTATTAATTAAATAAAGAATACCACATTGGTGTTCCCTTCTACTATTATGAGATAACACTATATACGTATAGCCTTTCTGAATGGTTTCAAAAATAGACCAAAAAAAACAGCGCCTCCTGAATGGACGCTGTTTTTTTATTTATGATGGTCATTTTTTACACCCGCAATCTTTTCCCTCACATGGAACGAAGTCTTTATAGCGGAACAATAAGGCTGAATCTGCCTGCTCAAGGCCTGGCTCTTCGGGATTAAAAATACTTCCGCCGGCAACGGAAATTTCCAGAAGACCGCACACCGGTTCACCTGTATGCTCACTTAATTTAAAATCTCCTTTTGCTCTTACCCGGTAGACAGCATTCGCCTCACCTTCGCCTATCATTATCCCGCCTGGAATATCCCTTTCAATCCTTGTACACGTATGGGGCTGCAGTTCATGTGTCCCCAGATTGATTTCTGTCTCGGGTATATTTTTGAACACACGAATTCCATTTTTATCATAAGATGAATATTCAGGCTGCAGGCAAACGCCAAGCACAACAGAAGCCCTTAGTTTTTGATTGGTCGGATTTTTAAGGATAATGATCAGCCTTTCATTATCACGGCCAATTTGTATTTCGGAATCTGCTTCCATCGGAATTAGAAAAGGGCCTGTTGTAATCTCTGCCCCTGGTGATTCCTTCTGGCTATTTTCATAACTTCTTAGCATAACCAAACGCTCCTTTTTATTTTTGGCTTTGTTAAAGGTTATTGTTGATTTTGCATCCTGCTGATTGGAGCGGAAGGCGCGAGCTCCCCGGAAATGCTATCGGATTTCGTTCGTGCAGTGTTTAACTCAGAGATGCTTATTCAATCCTGCTAGAATAGCGTGTCAGCGGGAGACCCCGCAGGTGCAAATGCACCGAGGAGCATTGGACCGCCCTCTGAACGCTTGAGGCCTCGTGCTGAAATCAACGGGTAAATTAACAGAGCCTTATTTTCTTGCTGCTCCCCTTTCTAATATTAAATTCATTGTGATGATAATCTGAGCAGGCGAATATAATAGTTTATTTAATAAATATCTTCTAAATCACCAATTGAAGACTAAGGAGGCTGCAGGATGAGAATCGGAATTAATCTCCTCAATCTATCTCAAGACCGGTTTGGAGGGGTTGAACAATATATAACGAATTTAATTGGCCATATGGCTGACAGCGGAGAAAATCTTACCCTGTTCCTTTTTCTTAAGCGGAAGCTGAAAAACGTTTTTCCCCAACATGAAAAAATAAAAACAATTCGGTTCCGGAAGTTAATGGATTCTGCTGATGTTTATGATGCCATCAAAAAATGCAAGCTGGACCTTTGGTTTTGCCCATTACACAGATCGTATCTCCCAAGTGTCCCTGTTCCGACTGTGGCAACGATTCATGATGTACTTCATACGGAATATCCGGACTTTGTCCCTGGCGGATTAGAAGAGAATAATCGCTATTATGGACAATATACAGCTTCGTTCGATGCTGTCATTACAGTTTCGGATTTTTCCAAGGGTGCCATAGCCCGTCAGCTCTCCATTCCAGAGAGAAAAATTCATGTCATTCCCCTAAATGCACCAGCCATATTTGATCAAGCACCAGCGAAAATCACAATGAAAGGAGTGAAACAAAGATATCAATTGCCCGATACTTACGCCATATATCCTTCAAGCTATAATCCGCACAAAAACCATCTGAATCTGCTAAAGGCCATTCTGATCCTGAGGAAAAAATACAATACCACCATACCGCTTGTCCTGACAGGCTATGCAGATAAAAGCAATGGAGTTTATCAATCTGTTTTGCAATTTATAAGAGAACGTTCTTTAGAAAAACAGGTTTGGGTTCTGGGGTACGTTCCCCCTGAAGAAATGCCTTCACTTTATTGGAACTCAAGCTTTTTGGTCTTTCCTTCCCTATATGAAGGATTTGGCATTCCCCTGGTGGAGGCGTTTAAAACAAAAACACCGATCGTTTGCTCAAACAAGGGAAGCATCCCTGAAATCACAGACCACGCGGCTCTTTATTTTAATCCTGAAAATCCTGAAGAGATTGCTTTAAAAATGATGGAGCTGTTAAATCCTTTAACAAGAAAACAGCTTAGCGAAAAGAGCAGTCTTAGGTCACGGCATTTTTCCTGGAAAAAGACTGCCGCAGAAACGATGAAAGTTTTTCGGAGTGTGACCCGGAACTAATGAAGAGGAGGGGAAATGATGAGAAAAATACTTGTCCTTAATATTTTCCCAACGGTTTTCCCGCCGACAAGCGGAGGCACATTGAGGTATTTTCATATTTATAACGAATTAAGCCATTTTTATGATATTACTCTTCTATCCCAAACAAACAGTAAAAAGGGGAAGGTCATAAAATACTCTTCAAGCTTTAGAGAATACAAAGCTGAAAGGGATCCTCTCTACTCGCAAATAAGACAGAAGCTTCATAATGCAGCTTCAGGCTATGAACTTCCTTTAATTATGTATTTGGAGCTTGCCAATTATCCTGCATTATACAAAGAGTATTTCGAGAAGCTCTACCAAACAAGCGATATCATTATTCATGAAACCCCTTATTTACTGGATTATGACTTCCATTTCAACAAAGATCAAAAGCCAAGAATTTATAACAGCCATAACCATGATTACTCACTGGCAAAGCAAATTTGGAAGGATGAAAAAGCGCGGGAATACCTTCCCCGGCTTTATGAAGCAGAACAGCGATTAACTTCACACGCGGACTTGATTTATGCCACATCTGCAGCGGAGAAGGAGGAATTTATTAAAGATTATGGGCTGGATCCTCAAAAAATAATGCTTGCCCCAAATGGAATCAATCCAGATGAATGGCTTCCGCGCAGAAAGAAGCCTGCCGGAAGGCCAAAGGCTCTGTTTATTGGAGCAGATTATCCGCCTAACACTCAGGCAGTGAAGTTTATCATTGAGCACCTTGCCGATAAATGCCGGGATATTGACTTTATCATTGCAGGCGGATGCTGCAGACCTTTTCAAGAGCCTAAGAAAAATAACGTAAAATTAATGGGCAAGGTTAAGCACAAAAAAAAATTAAAGCTATTTGCTGAAGCTGATATCGCTATCAATCCGATGTTTAGCGGTGCAGGGGTCAATTTGAAAACGCTGGAATTTTTATCAGCAGGAATTCCCCTGTTTTCCACTTTATGCGGTGTCCGGGGATTAGAACTCATTAACCGCAAGCACTATATCCATGCCGAGGCAGAGGATTTCGCGGATAAGCTTAACCAGTTCAGCGGCAGTCATAAATTTTTGGAGGAGATGGCGGCATGCGGGCAAAAACATATTAACAGCCGTTTTTCATGGAGAAGTATAGCTGAAAAAATCCATAATGATATTGAAGAGATTTTTTCTGATTAAGAAAGAATCTCTTCTATAGCCTTTTTCAATAAAATTCCGGCCTTATCCCAGGTAAGATTCAGCATATCCAATCTTCCTTGTTGGCCTTTCTGTTTACACAGATGCGGATTTTCATAGGCCAATCTCATCTGTCTTTTTGTATCCTCCAGATCCGCTTCAGCCCAAAGATGGTCCTCATGTTTAAATAAATGAGGGTATAACCTCGATATGGCACTTTTGCTGCCCATGCTGTCTCTTGGATTCTCCAGCTTGCAGTCTATTAAAAAGGAATTTTGTTCATTCAAAAAATCCATTTGTCCGCCCCAGCCTGTAGCTATGACTGGGATACCGCTTGATAATGCCTCAATATATGGCAGACCTACCCCTTCTCCCCTCGTGGGAAGAATGAATGCATTGCCCAGCGTATATAAACCTTTAAGCTGTTTTTCCGGTATAGTGCCCGTTATTACATGCAGAGGGGCAGTTTCATTTGTAAACCCAAGACTTCTTTTATATTGCGAAATAGCCTTTAATATTTTTTTACGCTTGCTGCCATATGTTTTAATGACCAGCAGTACATTGTCTTTAGAAGTGAACTCGCTCCAATAGGCTTTTAGCAAAGTTTCAGGATTTTTCCTATGCTGAAAATCAAAAACCGAAACAAAAACAAACTTCCCTTTTGCTTCCTTTAATGTAAGCTTTTTGTTTCCAGGGTCAAATGCATGTGTATCAGCCCCATGAGGAGCCAGAAATACAGGAACATTTACTCCGCCTCCAATCATGGCTTTCATATTTTGAGAGCATGGCACGCATACCCCATCACATGCATTAATGGCTGGCAGCCATGGACTTGGAATCTTTTCTGTTTCCCAAACAGTATTTAATAGAATCCGGTCAAAATTTTTTCTTTCTTTATTGATATCATCAATATTTCCAGGCGGACAATGATAAATTAAAATTTTTTGTTTATTTTTTTGGAGTGGCTTTTCTATTAAATGCAATAATCTCTTTTTCTTGTTTTTATTGCTAAAATCATAAGGAAAATTCCAAGTATACGGTTGGATAATAAGATCAACACCAAGACGGTCCAATGCAAGAGTGTATTCTCTGCTTGCAATTCCATATCCGCTTGCATCAAGAACCGGCCCTCTCCAAATTACTTGATAATTTGTCATTTGTACGCCTTCCCTCCATCGCTGACAATCTGTTTTACCTTATTAAAGTCACTGGTTCTGCTTACGGGAACAGATTTTCTTATCAGCCTGTCGTTGTCAGCAGTCCATGTATGATGTCCTGGCTGCGAGATTCTCAAACAGGCATAATTATTTTTGTCACCAGAGTATATTTTAAGCTTACTTTTGTTGCATAGCTTTAAGAAGTAGGTATCTTCGCCCAAGTTCACTTTCGGAAACCGGACATGATCCATGATTTCCTTCCTGAAAACCAGGGTAGCTCCCTTTATTCCATGCTTGACAAACCGGTTTTCTTTTCCAGGCTTTTGGATGGCCAGCAGCTTCTCTTTTTGAAAATACATGTAAACCGTTCTTTTCCCTACTATATCTGCCTTTGTTTTCTTCAGAGTTCTGACAGACTGAGCCAGATAGTTTGGAGCATAAAAATCGTCATCATCGAATTTTGCAATTATGTTATAACGTGAATTTAGAATGGCAATATTCAGGCATTCCCCAAGTGTGACTTCTTCGCGCAGTTGAAAAACAGTTACATTATGAGACTCCTTTGCCCTCTTCTGCCATGCGGCTTTATCCATCTCATCATTATTTAAGATAATGATTAATTCTTTTTCCTTCCAAACCTGATTTTCATAGTTTTCAAACACGTTTTCCATATAGTCCTGACGCATTGTACAGCAGATGATAGAGACCATCTTTCCCGCTCCTTTATGATATGCTTAACCGTCTCTTCCCAGGAAGCAGCAATACGAATAATATCCTCTTCCTGCAGTTTTTCGCCCCATTGGACTTCTATAATTTCCAGAGGTGTAATGGCCTTTACAGCATGTTTTGCACCGACCGGAATTTGAAGGACATCTCCTGCTTTAATATAGACAAGGCGGCCATCCAAAATAAACTCCCCTTCTCCAGAGATGATTGTCCAAGTCTCCTGTCTGAACTGATGAGTCTGGTAGCTGATATTTCTGTCTGGTAATATTTTAAGCAGCTTGGAAAGGGACTCCATTCCTTCGCTAGTATAAGAAAAATCTAAAACTTTATAGATGCCCCATCTTTTTTCTTCATACATAAGCCGGGCTGTTTCAGCCATATCCTTTATAGCATTGCTCTTCTGCTTATCGGCAACCAGAATCCCCTCCGGGCTGGCAGCTATGATGCTATTAGAGATTGAAATGGCATGAATCGGAATGGAAAGTTCATTGACAATCTGGGTATTTTTAGAGTCCTTTGATAGCGAACCTTTGCCGGAAACTGGACTCTCAAGCTGGCCGCTTAATGTCTCCCAGCTTCCGAGGTCCTTCCATAAACCAGAATAGGGAATTACAATCGACCTGCTGTTTTTCTCAGCGATCTTATAATCAAAGCTGATTTCAGGCAGAAGATCATAGTTTTTCAGCAGCTGGCTATAAGAAGTGGAAAGACCCATTTTATTTAAATACTCAATAATAAAATTCAGAGAAAATCCAAATACGCCGCAATTCCAGAAAGCATTCTTTTCTATGAGCCGCCGGGCTGTTTCTGTATCTGGTTTTTCTATGAATTGATCTATTGGAAGGCAGCCTATTTCCTCTTTTTGACCCGGCTTAGGGAGGATATATCCAAACTGGTCTGACGGAAACTGCGGCACAGCACCCAGCAGAGCAAGCTCAGCCTGCGATATATGCAGAATATCCGGAATGCTTTGCAGCAGCTTATAAAACAGGGGTTCCACATAGGAATCCACCGGCACCACACAAATGGTTTCCTCAGGACCGGCATAGTAATTGGAATGAAGGTACGCACAAGCTAAAGCAATAGAAGGAAATGTACCTCTTTGACTCGGCTCGCAGATGACGGGGATCTGAGTGTCTATTTGGTTTTTTATAATCTCCAATTGATTCTCACAGGTAATAATATATGTTGATGATAGAAGCCTAGCGTCATCCAGCTGTCCGCAGACCCGCTGAATCATGGATTCAGGCTTCCCATGCTGTGTAGGCAGCAGCTTTAAAAACTGCTTGGCCCTAACTGAATTAGATAAAGGCCAAAGTCTTCGCCCTGAACCTCCTGATAGCAATAGAATTTTCATATCTCAACCCCATTTTTAATTAAATATAAAGCTGGTACTTGTATTCTATGGGGCCTATCCAATAGCGGTATGGTCATATGAATCAAATTATCTTACTTTTTAAGGTTCGTCAGAGCTTTTTATAAATAATACTTTGTTAAATTTGGCTGTTGATTTCAGCACGAGGCATTCAGCGAACGCGGGCCTACCGGGATCCTCCTCGACGCTTTGCACCTGCGGGGTCTCCCTTGGGATGCTACTCCCGCAGGACTTTGATAAGCATCTCCTGAGTAAACACCGCACGAAGGAAACGCGATAGCATTTTCGAGAAGCTCGAGCCTTCCACTCCAATCAACAGGTGCTAAAACAACAATGAGATTTTAACAGAGCTATAAATAAAAAAAATACCTGCATTAATCGCAGGTATTCAGACCAAAGCAGCTCTTTTTTCAATTCCGGGTCTATATTTTTAGTTAATATCCATTCCAGCTAGCTGCATCTGCTAATTTAAGGGCTCTGTTTAAGCCGGATTTCGCGCAGCATGTTTATCTAATAAATCAGGAAGATTATACGAGGAAAATGTGAGCTTTTCTAGCTATAAAACTCCCTGGCAAAAACCAGGATTCAACTTTGCTCTTTCTGGAAAATTACTTCGCAAAAAAGCCGCCTGTATGGTATTGGCGGCTTTTTTCAAAGGTCACTATATTGATTTTTTGTTATACAGAAATCATACCGCTTCACTGTCCCACTTTTTCTCGTCCTGCACAAACAGCAGTCCAAGCTCGTGGTGATCGCCTTCGTACAGAGCCCGCTGGACAAAGCGGACCTGGCTGTTCACATCAAGAACCTCAAGTTTGCAGTGAGCCCCGTTCTTTTGCAGCGCTTCATAGAAGCCTTTTTCATCATGGATCTTCACACCATTGACTTTTGTAACAACCTCTCCCACTTGTAGAGACATTTTATCAGCTGGTGAATCCGGAACTACTCCAAGTACCATGATTCCCTGATTGCGCTTGGAAAAGTAAAACGGTGCCTGATCCTCTGCCATTCTCTGGCGGAGAGAGATGAATTCACGGCCAATTATAGCAAGTGCGGCTGCACCCACAGCAGCAAGCGGATACCAGTAGCCTGCAGATGAAATCAGCAAAAGAAGTACGCCAAACACGCTGATTCTTTGTCCATGCAGTGCTGTTGCCTCTTTAGGAAGCGTGCCCTGGATTCGCTGGTAAAAACCTATCGAAAAAGGGACCAGAATGAGCGAATACGTTTCCCCGCCAATCGGGATCGCTGGCCACCAATCAAATGGCAGCTGCAGTGCCTGACCAGGAATAAGCAGAAACACAGGCACCATCCAGAGTCTTTTTGATTCATGAATGCCGATGGTCTGGCCCCGTTTACTCTTTACAAGCCTGGGAGTTGTGCCTTTCCGTCCGTTTCTTATAATCAGGAAGCCTTCTGCTATAACAAGGAGAGCAAGGAGAACAGCGATGGATGGAAAGATGGAAGAGTCAAGATCTGCTGCCGTCTGGGCGAATGATGGCAATGGCCATTTCTGTTCAGCAGCAAACATTGTTGCGAAAAATGCAAAGCCCAGCGTATAAACAGGCGCCATCCATCTCACTTTTGCCGTAAAGCTCCACAGGAACGTAAGAGCAGCAGTAAAAACAATCGTTTCCACTGGTACGACAAGTCCTGCTCCAACCATCACAACACTCACTAATAGACCTGCCAAGATACCCAGAGGAAGAAGCTGCCTCAGCTCAAAATAAGCATTTTCCGCACGAACTGAAAAGTCTTTGCGCTCACGCTTTACACGGGAAACCCCCAAAAATGCAGCCACAAAAAACAGGTAATAAAATACCGGGTTCAGCAGCAGCTTTCCCGTTCCTTTTAAAAACTCAAAAATCCACTCCTCTATCAAACTTGCCACCAGCCTCTATTAATAAATTCTCATGAATTATGTAACAAACAGAAAACTCTATTACTCTATATTCTACCAAAAGCGCCTGCCAAAACCTATCACAATCTGGCTCAAATACAAAAATAGCAGAAGGAAAATCCCTCCTGCTAATGAAAGTTTACTTTCGACAAAATCCGCTATTTTGCAATATATCTCAGAGCCGTTTGCAGTTGAAGATCATTCTGCTCTTTTTTCATTTCTTCAATGGCGGCTTGTTCGAGCGCTGCTGCTGTTTTCTTGTCTATCCGGCCGGTTGTTTCAAGCTCTTTTTGCTTCTGAAATGCTTTTACAGCCGCTGCAGTGGAATCATTGAAGTAGCCATCTGTCCGTCCTGGAGCATATCCAAGGCCCGCCAGAATTTCCTGTGCATTCTTCACCATTTCATTATTCATATCGGTTGCCAAAGGCTTCTCCACCTGCAAAGGATGTGTTTGGTAGATGTCTGGCTGTTTGACCGCGAGGGTTGGCTTAATTCCCTTGTTATGAATCCAGTTTCCGTCTGGTGTCAGCCATTTAAACAGAGTAAGCTTTATATTGCTGCCATCTCCCATCGGAACTGGCTGCTGAACAGTGCCCTTTCCAAATGAATTTTCACCGATTATGGCATAACCCTGCGCTTCCTTTAAAGCGCCGGCAAGAATCTCCGATGCAGAGGCACTCCCTTTATCTACAAGAACAGCAATCGGATAGCTTTTTGGCTTTTCAAGTGTGGAGAAGTACCTCATTTTTTCCCCATCCCGTTTCTCTATCTGCAAATATGGCTTATCACCCGTAACCAATTCTTTCAGGATTTCCTGTACTGATGTCAGGAGACCTCCGGGATTTCCGCGCACATCAATTACAAGCCCTTCGATTCCTTCTTTCTCCATTTCACTCAGCTGTTTTGCAAATTCCTTCGATGTATCTTCGGAAAAAGAGGTGATTTCCAAATACCCTACATTTTTTCCTCTTTGCTTTTTGATTTCCGAGTAAACTGTAATCTGCGGAATTTCATCTCTTTTTACTTCTACCTTTAAAGGTTCCTTAAGTCCCTGGCGGGCAATTTCAAGTTCTACTTTTGTTCCTTTTTTGCCGCGGATCTTCATGGTAGCTTTATATAAATCAAGACCCTTCACACTTTCCCCATCCACTTTTAAAATTTCATCCTTCGGCTTCAGCCCTGCTTGTTCAGCTGGTGAATCTTTAAATGGTGCAACAATGATTATTTTACCTTCCACCATGCTGACTTCTGCCCCGATTCCTTCAAAAGAAGATTCCAGTGTATCACTGAATTGTTTTGCTGTTTCTTCATCCATATAAACAGAGTATGGGTCTTCTAGGGTTGCAAGCATGCCCTGGATGGCTCCCTCCACGAGCTGCTTTTCCTCTACTTTTTCCACATAGCTATTTAAAATTAGCTGATAGGCCGTTTCCATCTTTTCGATTTTCTCTTTTTCAATTTGTGTTCCGTTCTCCTTAAAATCTATTAATTGATTTCCTGCTCCTGTCTGCGGAGTTTCCTTTGCCAGCCACTGCATGCCTGCATATGTACCGCCAGCTCCTGTCAGCAATGATCCCGTCATCAGCACGGCGATCCATTTTCTGCTCATCTTCATCTCCCTTTCTATTTTGCCGGGATCCTTGTTATATTCAGCGAATACTGTATTATCAGCTGCCTTTTCTCAGTTTTAAATAAATAAAAACAACCCGCAAAGGGACGCGGGTGTCTTCGCTTATTCCATCCTATGTGGGGAATGGACGAGTTATGATTTCTTTTGCTTGAGACGATTTCAAAAACAAATTGTTTTATAGGATTAAAGACCCTCTTCAAGGGTAAAAGAAAAGTGGAAGAAGCTGAGCTCCTTCCACTTTCACTATTTTTTATAGAGGCACAATGCCTACTGGATTTATCGCATTTGATTTTGCTGCATTCCAAGAACCTCTGTGAAGTTCAAAGTGCAGATGCTGGCCATAAGATTGTCCAGTATTACCCATGATACCGATTTGCTGGCCTTTAGAAACAGTCTGGCCAGAGCCTACAGAACGGCTTCTCATATGAGCGTATACGGTTGTGTAAGTTTGTCCGCCAATAGAATGGGCAATAAAAATGGCATTTCCGTAGCTGCTTGAATAGTATGAACGAATTACAACACCATCTGCTGCTGCCACGATCGGTACTGTACCGCCTGATGCAATATCAACACCATAGTGCTCGCCTAATGAACGGCCGCCAAATCCTGAAGAAAGTCTTCCTGCAGCTGGTTTTGTCCAGGCACCGCTTGATACTGAAGGTGCAGAAACCTGCGGGCTGCTTGATGATCCGCTATCAGATGATGAGCTGCTTCCTGCTGATGAAGAGCTGCTCTTTTGAGCTGCTTTCTGTTTTGCCAATTCAGCTTGTCTTGCTGCCTCAGCCTGTCTTGCTGCCTCAGCCTGTCTTTCCTGCTCAAGCTTGATTGCTTTTTGAAGCGCTGCTTCCTGGGCTGCAAGGATTTCATTTTCTTCAGCTAATTCAAGCTTATGAGCATGCATTTCCTCTTCTTCATGCTTTAGGGATGCAAGCAGTTTATCCTTTTCTGCCTTTTGGGCATTTAAGCTCTTTTTCATGCTTTCAAGCTCGGCAAGCATTTTTTCTAAAGATGCAAGCTCTTCTTTTACCTGAGCCTGTTTTTTCTCCAGCTCGTCTTTATCCGCCTGATGCGCTTTTAAAATGTCCTGGTCAGCTTCTACGATCGTAGCAACTGCTCCAACGCGTTCAACAAAATCTCCAAAGCTTTGCGCACCCATTAAAACATCAATATAGCTCACCATTCCGCCAGTTTCCTGGTAGTTGCGCGCACGGTCCTTTAATAGTTCGTTGCGCTTTTTGATGCGCTCTACTAATACTTTAATTTCGCCTTCAAGTTTTTCTATTTCCTTTTTAGTTTCAGAAATTTCGTTGTTCTTTTCTTCAATTTTCGCTAAAGCATCACTGATCGCTTTATCCAGGCGCTCAATTTCACTTTGAACGGACTGCTGCTCGCCCTGGTTTTCGGTAAGCCTCTTATCTGTATCGTTAATCTTTGATTCTACTCCAGAACGCTGTTCATTAATCTTATCTTTTTGGCTGTTTAAATCATTTAATTTATTTGCTGCAGACGCCTTTTCTAGAGGCAGTCCAACTGTTAGGCTGCCAAAACCTAAAACAGCAGCTAATGATAATGTGATGATGGATTTCTTCAATTTTCCGATTTCTCCTTTCAATGAACACCATATGTACAGGTCAATCGTTCTATTTTTTCATCTAAGTCTGAAACATTTAACTCTGCTTAATCGTCTAATATTATGAGGCTTGAAGGCGCCTGGACAGGTTCCCCCCGCAGGGCCTTCTAAGCTGGTTTTATACTTTCAGGAACTTTCTGACTGACATCAAGCTTCCCCATACACCAATGAGTGCACCCATCAGGATAATAAGTCCGGAAATCTGATAGACAAACGGACTAAATTCCAGCAGCTTGACAAAGTGTCCTTCAAGCTTTGGCGCCAAATAATCATAGGCATAATAGTAGGCTGTTGAAACAAGTGCAATCGGAATAATGGATCCAAGCAATCCAAGCCATAAACCTTCCAGGAAGAATGGCCATCTGATGAAGGCGTTGGTCGCTCCTACCAATCTCATAATCTCGATTTCTTTTCTTCGTGACATGATCGTAATTTTAATCGTATTGGAAATCAGGAACATGGCAGTAAATAATAGGCCGATAATCAGCACAAGGCCAACGTTTCTGCCGGCATTGATAAAGTTGAATAGCTTTTCAACCTGCCCCTGCCCATATTTTACTTTTGCCGCATATTCCATTTTTTCAATCTGCTTAGCGGCTTTCATTGTGTCTGTCGGGTTTTTCGTCTTTACGATAAATACATCGTTCAGCGGATTATCCTGTTCGAACAGTTTGAAGGCTTCTCCTTCTTCACCAAGGCTGTCTATTAAACTATCAAGCTCTTTTTCCTTAGTTGAATATTCAACTGTTTTGATTTCGGGTATTCCTTCGATTTTTTGCCGTAAAACTTCCTGATCCTGCTCATTTGCAGCAACATCGATGTGAACGCGGATTTCCACGTCCTCTTCAATGGTAGTAGCCACCTTGTTGAGATTCATCATAATGACGAAAAATACGCCAACTAAAATGAGTGTTACTGTCACAGCACTTGCCGAAGCAAACGTCATCCAGCCGTTTCGCCCGAGGCTCTTGAAGCTTTCGCGGAAGTGCCGGCCCAATGTTCTAGCTTTCATAGCCGTAATCACCTCTTTGCTCGTCACGCACAATCCTTCCGCCTTCTATGGCAATAACGCGGTGCTTAATCGTGTTAACAATTTCTTTATTATGAGTTGCCATGACCACAGTCGTTCCTCTCGTGTTGATTTCATCGAAAATGTTCATGATTTCCCATGAAGTATCCGGGTCAAGGTTTCCTGTAGGCTCGTCCGCTATCACGACCTTTGGAGAATTTACGATGGATCTGGCGATGGAAACACGCTGCTGCTCCCCGCCTGATAATTCGGTCGGAAGCATCCTAGCCTTATGCTTTAAACCTACAAGGTCCAAAGTTTCCATGACTTGTTTTTTAATATTCTTCGGATGCTCTTCAATAACCTCAAGAGCAAAAGCTACATTCTCATAGACAGTTAGTGTCTGAAGAAGCTTAAAGTCCTGGAAAACGACACCGATTTTACGGCGCATAAGCGGCACCTTTGCATTTTTTAATGTAGCCAGATTCACTCCGTCAATGGTTATCGTTCCGCTCGAAGGCTTTTCTTCCCGGTACATCATTTTGATAAAAGTGGATTTACCGGCCCCACTCGGTCCTACTACATAAACAAACTCACCTTGTTTAATATGGACATCAATCCCGCTGGCAGCTGTAACGCCATTGGGGTATCTCTTATATACGTCTTTCATATCGATCATATATATCACCTAGCATCTAGTGTGTATTAAGAATTAAAAAACAGACGGCCTTTTTCGCTAAAAAACGACATCCTTTCGACACAGAGGATGACAAAATACTTGTAAATACTGCCTATTTAGCCATCTAAAATTCTCACACAACCCATTATAACATCATAAGTTGTCAAAATAACGGAAAAAATTATTACAGTTTCTTTTCAATCCCTTAACTATTGTTACTTTTTTCCTGAGTTTCATTAATATTCTAGGGTTTTTAGTCACTTAATCTGCGGATTTTTCCTTCTTTTTGCATATTGCATTCACTCGATATTTGTCATAAATTGTCTTGCCTCAGCACAATCTGTTTTAAAAAATAGCCTCGCATATATTGTTGTTTTTTCACCTTAATGCAGTCCGTTGATTTGCGCTCCAGGATGCCCGCTTTCCGCGGGGCGGGCGCTGAGCCTCCTCGGCACTTCTCGCCTGGGGTCTCATCTGTCCCGCTGCTCCCTGGAGTCTCGCACCTTCCGCTCCAATCAACTCAGCGGTTATTAAACAAATAGCAGAATACCTTACGAAAACAGAAAAAATAAAAACGTCCTGCCGAACAGAACGTTTTCATTTAATCCTATTATTTCTTGCCTGCTAGCCAGGATGCTACAGCAGAAGCTTCTTCTCCCTGAAGCAAGCCTTTAGGCATAGCTCCTTTACCGTTAGCAATTGTGTTTTCAATATCTTCCTGCGATAGGCTGGCACCAATTTTATCTAGTGCAGGCCCTACACCGCCTTCAAGGTTTGCACCGTGGCAGCTTGAACATTTCTGTTCATAAAGCTTTTGTGCGTCACCAGCGTCAGCAGTATCAGTCGTTGTTTCACCGCCGCCGTTTGTAGCAGTGTCCTTGTCTTCAGCAGCATCGTCTCCGCCGCCGCAGGCTGCAAGAACTAAAGATGTACCCATCAGTAATGCCAGTAGCTTCTTTTTCACCTATAATTCCCCCTCAGGAAAAAATACTAAGTACAGCTATATTATACCAACACTATGCTCGTTTGAAACCCTCGCCCAACACCTCGGAAGCATCCGTAACAATGATAAATGCAGTAGGATCAATGGTTTGAACCAGTTGTTTCAATTTTGTGAACTCCGTCTGGTCCACCACACACATAAGAACTGGACGTTCATGGTCGGTATAACCACCGTATGCTGATAGTTTTGTCACACCGCGGTCAATTTTATTCAAAATTCCTTCACGAACTTCACTTTGTTTTTCAGTAATGATTAAAGCCATCTTTGTCCGGCTGAATCCAAGCTGAATAAGATCGATTGTTTTGCTTGTCACATATAAGGCAATTAAGGCATACAGCCCCTGCTCTATGTCAAAAATAATCGCAGCCGACAGTACGATTAATCCATCGATTATCGCTACACAAGTTCCAAGAGACAAACCTGTATACTTGTTAATAATCTGTGCTGCAAGGTCTGTCCCTCCTGTTGATGCTTTACCCCGGAAAACAATACCTAAACCCAGGCCAACGCCAATTCCGCCAAACAGAGAAGCCAGCAGCGGATCTGATGTCCATGGCTCATAATCTTTTGTAAGAAAAACAACAAACGGCAGAAATATTGTCCCAGCCAGAGTTTTCGCCCCAAATTGTTTGCCGAGCAAAAGCACACCTGCAATAAAAAGCGGTATATTAAATGCCCACTGTACATATGCCGGCTCCCAGCCAGCAACCGCATCCAGGATCGTACTGATTCCGCTTACTCCTCCTGACGCAATTCGGTTGGGAAGCAAAAACATATTAAACGCGATAGCCACAATTCCAGAACCTATTAAAACATATAAGTACTCCAGCAATCTCTCCGCTTTTGTACTATAAGTATATCCTCTTCTATTCTTGCCCATTTCTTCTCCCTCCGGTGTCCCGATCTATGCAGAATTAAGTTCATATTCCATTTTTACCGTCAGTGAGTATAGCATGGAGTCTGGAGCATGTAAATGCCATTAAACTGCCGTATTAAAGGACTGTTGTCCCTCGCCTCTGCTTTTCATTATATTGTGATAAAAACAGTCAATTTATCATGCGGATTATATGTGTGAAATGTTTATGAACATTGTCCCAGAATGCTCCGGGGGTACATTATCTTCAGCATGAAATTCAGTGGCATGTGATATAATGTCGAAAAGGAGGTGAGAAAAATGGAGAAGATTCTTAATGAAATTTTAAGTACACTGAAAGAACATTCCAAGAGGTTTGATGAAATTGATGAGAAGTTCGTTTCGATTGATAAGAGATTCGATTCGATTGATCAGAGGTTTGATTCGATTGATCATGAATTTGCTGATGTTAAACACAGGCTCGGGAATGTTGAGAACAGGATTGAAAAAGTTGATAGCAGACTTGGGAATGTTGAAAATAGCGTTGAAAGACTTTCTGAACAGATTGAGAACAATGCCACCGAATTCAGAAGCCATTTTAAGCATATTGAAACGAAGTTAGATCAGCATGAAGAGACTTTCCATGTTATTTCGGATGCTTTGAGGGGTACAAAAATTGATATTGAACACCTTAGTAAAAAAAGCGGAGTCCACGAAACAGAAATTAACCAGCTCAAAAAGCGTATCCACTCCTAGAGCAATCCCCATTCACCGGCTAGCTCAGTTAAAATTCCATTAATAAAAAACAAGCCTATGCCGGTTATATGCCAGCATAGGCTATTTTACGTATTAATCCTGAGGCAAAATCAATTTTGAGCGCAAATATGCATTAATAAACAAATCCAGATCACCGTCCATAACTCCCTGGACGTTACCGACTTCCGTGTTGGTGCGGTGGTCTTTTACCATGGAATATGGATGGAAGACATAGGAGCGGATCTGGCTTCCCCACCCGATGTCTTTTTGTTCACCTCGGATTTCGGCCAATTCTGCTTCCTGCTCTTCGATTTTCTTTTGGTAGAGCTTAGCTTGCAGCATTTTCATGGCACGTTCGCGGTTTTTGATCTGGGAACGCTCTGTCTGGCACGTTACCACGACATTTGTCGGCAAGTGGGTGATACGGACAGCAGAGTCAGTCGTGTTGATATGCTGACCGCCGGCGCCGCTTGCACGGTATGTGTCGATTTTCAGATCTTCTGTACGGATGTCGATTTCAATTTCATCATTGAATTCCGGCATCACTTCACAGGATACGAATGATGTATGACGGCGGCCCGAAGAGTCGAATGGAGAAATCCTTACTAGACGGTGCACGCCTTTTTCAGCCTTCAAGTAGCCGTATGCGTTATGGCCCTTAATGCTAAGGGTAACACTCTTGATACCCGCTTCATCTCCAGGCAGGTAATCAAGTGTTTCAACCTTGAAGCCTTTCTTTTCCGCCCAGCGTGTATACATACGAAGCAGCATGCTGCCCCAGTCCTGTGACTCGGTTCCGCCTGCACCCGGATGCAGTTCAAGAATGGCATTGTTCTTATCATATTCTTCGCTTAAAAGAAGCTGCAGTTCGAAATCGTTCAGGCGCTTCACTAAGTCCTTGAGCTCTTCCTCAAGCTCGGCCTGCAATTCTGCGTCGCTCTCTTCTTTTACTAGCTCATAAGTTAATTCCAGATTCTCAAACGTTTCGTATAAGTTGTGGAATTCAACTACCTGATCTTTCAGTGAGTTTGATTCGCTGATAACAACCTGTGCCGCCTGCTGGTCATCCCAAAATCCAGGCTGCAGCATGACATCATCAAGCTCAGCTATGCGCGCCTCTTTGTTTTCTAAGTCAAAGAGACCCCCTAAAGTCCGCTAAAATCTTAGCTGTTTTTTCAAGTTCATTGCGAATATCTGCTAATTCCATTATGGTCACCTCGTAAATTATTTTCCTGTTATTGTGTGGTTATTTGTAAAAACATATTTCCTATTGAGATTTTTACAACTTATCCCAAAGAGAGAAGCCGGCAAAGCTGTTGCCGGCTCGGGTGTTTATTTCTCTGCACCACAGCAGTTTTTATATTTCTTGCCGCTGCCGCAGATGCATGGGTCGTTTCTTCCAACGTCCATCTGCTTGACGACAGGTTTCTTCTTAACCTTTTCACCGTCTTCTTTCGGGTTGACGGCCTGTCCCTTGGCCACTTCCTGGCGCTCGAGGTTGTTGCGGATTTCGGCCTTCATGATGTACTTCGCAACATCTTCTTCGATGGAAGCGATCATGTTTTCAAACATCGCAAAGCCTTCTCCCTGGTACTCGCGGAGCGGATCTGTCTGGCCATACGCACGCAGGTGGATTCCCTGGCGAAGCTGATCCATTGCGTCAATGTGATCCATCCATTTGGAGTCAACCGCACGAAGCACGATGACTTTTTCAAATTCACGCATTTGCTCAGGGCTAAGCATTTCCTCTTTTTCATTGTAGCGTTCTTTAACCTTGGCAAAAATGGTTTCGGCGATTTCCTCCGTATCCTTGCCGCGGATATCATTTACGGTTAGGTCACCTTCATTTAGAAGGTTTCCATTCACATAGTCAATGATGCCCTGCAGGTTCCAGTTTTCCTCGTCTTCATGTCCAGGTGCATACCCTTCCACATTACGCTGAATGCTGGTCATGATCATCTTTTCAACGATCTCTCTCAAGTTCTCAGACTCCAGAACTTCATTACGCTGACCATAAAGAATCTCACGCTGCTGACGGAGAACATCGTCGTAAGAAAGAAGCTGCTTACGTGCATCAAAGTTATTGCCTTCAACGCGCTTCTGCGCAGATTCAACAGCTCTTGAAACCATTTTACTTTGGATTGGCTGAGTGTCATCCATTCCAAGGCGCTCCATCATCGATTTCATATTGTCAGAACCGAAACGGCGCATTAATTCATCTTCCATGGAAAGATAGAATTGCGTGACACCCGGGTCTCCCTGACGTCCGGAACGTCCGCGGAGCTGGTTATCGATACGTCTGCTTTCATGACGCTCTGTACCAACAACGCATAAGCCGCCAAGCTCCTTTACGCCTTCCCCAAGCTTGATATCCGTACCGCGTCCAGCCATGTTAGTGGCAATTGTCACAGCACCCTGCTTACCGGCATCCAAGATGATTTCCGCTTCACGGCCATGATTTTTCGCGTTTAGAACGTTATGCGGAACGCCTTTTTTGCTCAGGTATTTAGAGATAATTTCAGATGTTTCGATAGCAACAGTACCGACAAGCACAGGCTGTCCTTTTTGGTGGCGATCAGCAATATCTTCTACAACTGCACGGAATTTACCATCCATTGTTGCATAAATTAAATCCGGACGGTCATCACGGGCGATCGGACGGTTTGTCGGAATCACAACAACGTTCATATTGTAGATGTTTCGGAATTCTTCTTCTTCCGTTTTCGCCGTACCGGTCATACCGGCAAGCTTTTCGTACATACGGAAATAGTTCTGGAATGTGATCGTTGCAAGTGTCATGCTTTCGTTCTGGATTTCCAGGCCTTCCTTAGCTTCGATAGCCTGGTGAAGTCCATCGCTGTAGCGGCGGCCCTTCATCAGACGCCCAGTAAATTGGTCAACGATTACAATCTCATCGTCCTGAACGACATAATCTACATCAAGGTGCATACTGGAATGTGCTTTTAATGCCTGTGTAATATGGTGGTTAAGTGCAACATGCGAGATGTCGAAAAGGTTATCGATCCCAAAAGCCTTTTCTGCTTTTGTCATCCCCTCTTCTGTCAGCTGCACACCTTTTGTCTTTTCATCATATGTGAAGTCTTCATCTTTTTTCAGGCGGCTGACAAAGGCATTGGCCTGAATATAAAGCTGAGTGGACTTTTGAGCAGATCCGGAAATGATCAGCGGTGTACGTGCTTCGTCAATGAGGATGGAGTCCACTTCATCAATTACGGCATAGTGCAGCGGGCGCTGAACCTTCTGCTCTTTGTAGAGAACCATGTTATCGCGAAGGTAATCGAACCCAAGCTCGTTGTTTGTGCTGTATGTGATATCAGCAGCATATGCCGCCTGTTTTTCTTCTTTCGAAAGCCCATTTAAGTTTAAGCCGACAGACAGGCCAAGGAATTCGTAAAGCTGGCCCATTTCAGTGGCGTCACGGCTCGCAAGGTATTCGTTGACTGTAACTACGTGGACACCTTTGCCTGTAAGGGCATTGAGATACACTGGCATGGTTGCAGTCAGGGTTTTACCTTCTCCGGTTTTCATCTCTGAAATATTTCCGTCATGAAGGGAAATACCCCCCATTAACTGAACCGGATAAGGATATAAGCCAAGAACGCGCTTTGCTGCTTCGCGGACAACCGCAAAAGCTTCAG